>JAATGE010000142.1 GCA_015654825.1 Rhodospirillales bacterium | reverse complement strand
TGCAGCCGCACCAGCCTGCCATCGGAAGCTGCACCGAGTAACGCACAAAGCTGGCGTTCGGTTGCACGCAGCGCGGAATCCGGCATGTTATTAATCACGCCGACGGTCAGGACGTCGCCCCGGAATGAACGCTCCGCATGGTCGAAATCATCATGAAAGGATGCCATCGCAGAATTGCCCCCCGGCTCGATCATGACAAAACCAGATCGGCGCGGGCATTTTCGCGGACAACCGCAGCCCCCAGCGCCTGGTCGAGGTCCGCGATGATATCGTCGATGTGCTCAATTCCTATACTGAGCCGCACCATTTCGGGCGTTACGCCGGCCGCCCGCTGTTCCTCCGCGGACATCTGCCGGTGGGTCGTGGATGCCGGATGGCACGCCAGCGATTTCGCGTCGCCCAAATTGACTACCCGCTTAACCAGCCTCAATGCATCGTAGAATCGTGTTGCCGCCGGCGCGCCACCGACCACCCCGAACGTCAGCAGGGAGCAGGCCCGCCCATTGAGGTATTTCAGCGCCAGATCATGATATGGATTATCGGCAAAGCCGACGTAATTGACCCAAGCTACGCGCGGATCCGCTTGCAGAAACATCGCCACCCGCATGGCGTTCTCGACATGACGCTCGATGCGTAACGCCACCGTCTCGACGCCCTGCAATAACAGAAACGCGCTGATTGCCGGAAGCGTGGCGCCGGTTGCCCGGAGGTAAACGCTGCGGCATCGCGCAATATAGGCGGCGTCGCCAAAATGTTCGGTATAGACCAGACCATGGTATGAGGGGTCCGGCTCGCTGAACGCCGGGAACCGGCTCGCGTGGCGTCGCCAATCGAAACGGCCGGCATCGACGATGGCGCCGCCCAACGTCGCGCCATGGCCGCCAAGAAACTTGGTCAAAGAATGAACCACGATGTCCGCGCCGAATTCGATCGGCCGCAACAAAATAGGCGTCGCCACGGTGTTATCGACGACCAGCGGTATGCCACGCCGGTGGGCGATTGCTGCAATCGCTTCCACATCGCAGACATTGCCGGCGGGATTGCCGACCGTTTCGCAGAAAACTCCCCTGGTGTCGGCGTCGATCGCTTTCGCGATGTCATCGGGCCGGTCGCTTTCGGCAAACCGCACCTGCACGCCCAAACTCGGCAGCACGTGGGCGAACAGCGTATGCGTCGTGCCATAGAGCTGCGGCGTCGATACGAGATTCTGCCCGAGCGCCACGAGATTCAGTATCGCATAATGCAGCGCCGCCTGGCCGCTGCTGACCGTCAGCGCCTCAACGCCGCCTTCCAGCAAGGCGATCCGCCGCTCAAGCACCGCGTTGGTCGGATTGCTGATCCGGCTATAGCGATGGCCTTCCACTTCCAAATTGAACAACGCCGCCCCATGCTCGGCGCTTTCGAATTCATAGGCCACCGTCTGATAGATCGGCACCGCGACCGCGCGCGAGGCTGGGTCGGCCGAGTAGCCGCCATGGACAGCCATCGTCTCAGGTCGCATATCGCAAGGGCCCCCATCTGCCGCAGCAGCGTAAAGTGAGAGTGGCCCCCGAAGCCACCTTGGTTTCGAAATATAGCTGGATTTCTCGCGGCTTTGCAACATGCTTTTGCCGATATGCTGCCATCACCTGGGCCAATGGAATGCGGCCTGATGGGCGCAGGCGCTGGGGCTAAACGCCGAATTATCAAGTCCCGTTTTTGTAAATCTCCAGCCGCGGCAGGCACCAAAACTCAACCTACTCGTTGCGCAAATTGTGTTGCGTAAATTGCGCCACGGCTGTAAAGTTGCCTGGGGCAACGGGACAAGTCCTCCGATACAACAGCCTGGGCGCACGAACCAAGCTCAGCGCTGAAATACGGCGTGTTGGCCGTTGACCTACGTCATGCCATGTCGGCATGGCGTCGCAAGATGTCTTTTAGTGGGACACCTCCGGAGACCATGTCGTGGAACTCCTAGCACTCAACAGTTATCAGAAGATCGTCGACGAGATATGCGGTCTCAACTGGTCAGATCTGACGCGCGACGAGCTTATGGCCGTCTGCTGCGCGTATTACTTTTTTTCAATCCAATTTCGCGAAAACCTTGAGCTCGCCTGCTCACTCAGCCCCTGGGATGACCGGCTTGCGCGGCTCCATCGAGAGGAATGCAACACCAGCAACCTTTCGCCCTATCCCGGGGTGGCGGCTGTCGGCGAAGCAATGAACCACGATGAGTTCATGCGGCGTATTCTCGGCATGTCGCCGCTGGACGCCGAAATTCGCGACGACGTGGCACGGTTTGGTGCAGCCTACCTCGCCGACATCCGTGCCATCGATCCGACCACGCGGGCGCTCAGTATTTCGAGCTACGAGGATGGCGGACTCGAACGGGTGTTCCGGGCAATCCTGCTTGCCCCCCATTGGAACGACCCGTCGCTGCGGGCATTTCGGCATTTCCTGGTCGAGCATATTCGTTTTGACAGCGATGCCGAGGGTGGCCATGGCGCACTGAGCCGCCATCTGGTTCCGGACGACCGCATTTTTCCATTGTGGCGCGCATTCCGCGATCTGCTTTTGGGAGCTGCGCCGGGATTGGCGAGCTGAAGCAGCGTGTTCAGTGCGGCAACGTCCTTCGGTACAGTGCAGCCTGAAAATAACGTCGATCGTCTTGCAGATCCGGCAAGTCGGCATGTTACGGAGGAAAGCGGCATGTCGCCGCTTTTCCCCGCAGCCGATGAACGGATGCGGATCGACAACTGGCTGACCATCGCACTGACACGCGCCAATGAGCGTGTGTATCAGGGCCCCGTCGCAGCATCGCCGGACGCCCGCTTACGTCTCGATGATCTGGCGGCGTTCGATTTTTCTGCGCCGCGAACGCTGGAAAGTCTGCTGCCGTGGATCGTTGAGCGCATGGAGCATGGCGTAGTTCACGTCAATCATCCGCGCTACTTCGGTCTGTTCAACCCGGCTCCCACCTTTCCGTCACAATGCGCGGATCGCATTATTTCCAGTTTCAATCCGCAACTTGCGACGGCGACAACGTCGCCGTTTCCCGTCGAGCTCGAGGCGCACGTCATTCGGGCGATCGCCGAGCGCGCCGGATTGCCACGGGGTACCGCGGGCCACTTCACCAACGGGGGAAGCGAGGCCAATTTCACCGCGCTGATTTGCGCGCTGACCCATGCCGATGACGGGTTTGCTTCAAGGGGTGCAAGGGCATTCGCCGGACCGCCGGTTTTCTATACGTCGAGGGAAGCGCACCTCGCCTGGCTGAAAATCGCGCACCAAGCGGGCATCGGACGCGACGCCGTGCAACTGATTGACACCGACGGTTGCGGCCGAATGGACCCGGCCGCACTTGCGCGGGCCATTTCGGTCGACATGGCAAACGGACGAATTCCGGTAATGGTCGCGGCAACCGCGGGAACTACCGGCGCCGGCATGATCGATCCCTTGTCGGACTGCATCGAAATCGCGCGGCGCCATGGAATCTGGTGTCACGTCGACGCGGCATGGGGCGGCGCGCTGATTGCTTCCGAGCGGGGGCGACATGTACTTGCCGGCATCGAAGCCGCCGATTCGATTACCATCGACGCGCATAAATGGTTCGCGACAACCATGGGCTGCGGGATGTTCCTGACGGCACAGCCATCGGTACTGTCCGCCGCATTCCAGGTCGTCATGGACTGCATGCCGTCCAATCTGGCAGGCCGCGATCCGTATGTCACGTCGGTGCAATGGTCGCGGCGCTTCAACGGATTACGCATGTTTCTGGCGCTGGCGACCGCGGGCTGGAGTGGCTACGCGAAACATGTCGAGCGTTCGCTCGATTTGGCCGATCTGATAAAAGACGGGTTGCTGGCACTTGGGTGGAAGCACGCGAACCGATCGCCAATGGCGGTTGTTTGTGTCGAGCCGCCGCCAGGGTGCGCCGACGTGCGTTCGATCGCACGCGCGGTTCTCGAATCCGGAGCCGCCTGGATTTCCGCGACGGAATTTGAAGGCCGCGAAGTTATCCGCGCGTGCGTGACCAGCGGCGAAGCAAGCGAAAGCGATATCGCGATGCTGGTCGATAGTCTGCATGCGGCGAGTGGCAGCTAAGCCGGTCCTGGTGCCAATCTCACACCCGGAACAATCAAAATTGGGGTCTGGGGCCTAAGGCCCCAGCTTGGTCCACCGGCCTTATTATGGTTACGTCGACCTCAGTCGCGCCCCAAATCCTACGCCGCGATCCGGCGTTTATAGCTGTAGGCCTTTCCGCCGTACGGTCCCGATTTCGCGATATTGACTTTGTTAAGCAGCAAGCCGGCCAACGGTGCGCGGGCCGCGCGCAACGTATTGACCGCGTAGTCCACGGTGTCGCTCGGCGTGTTGCGCCACGCGACGACCATGACGGTCGCGTCGACCATGCTCGATATCACGATCGGATCCGCAATCGCCAGCACGGGCGGCGTATCGAGGATGACCAGTTCGAACTCCTTGCTGAGATTTTGAATGAGCTCGCGCAGCTGCCTGCTCTCAATCAGATCGGGGTTGGGCTCGTCGATGGAGCCGGCACCGATGATCCGCAGCGGCAGCGACTTGTATTGCTGCAACGCGGAGCCGGCGGTGACATTCCCGATCAGAACATCAGTAACACCCTCGGGGTCGTCACCACGAAACAGCCGCGTAATGGCAGGATTATGAAAATCCAGGTCGACAATGACCGTGCGGATGCCGGCCGCAGCGGCCGAGACCGCCATGCTGGCGGCCATGGTGGATTTGCCCTCGCCGGGAATAGCCGATGTGAACTGGATGATATTTGCGCCATCGACGCCGGCGTTCCGCAAGCCGAGGCGCAGCAGCCTCAGGCTTTCGGCAAACTGGGAGTACGGCTTGAGCGCCAGATATTCCGGGATGCTCAGGCGCATCGGGCCTTCGGCGAGGTCGTTCTTGCGCAAGTACGGTGCCATCGCCAGGACCGGCATGGAAAGGTCGCGCTCCGCACTGTCCGCATCAACAATGCGGTTTCGCAGAATAGGCCGCAGAAACACCAGGCCAAGACCGGCCAGCAAGCCCAGCGCGCCGCCGGCGGGCAGAAAAATCAGCGGCCGCGGAAAGCTTGGCGACTCCGGGATCTGCGGTTCTGAAATGATCCGCGCTTCGGCTTCCTCCCGGGTTTGCTGCTCTTCCACTTCGCGCAGCCGGCCGAGCGAGGCTTCATAGGCAATCCGATTGGCTTCGGCCACACGCTCCGCCTCACGCAATTGCACTCGGCCCTGCGCGCTGCCGACTGCGCTGACCGCGCCGACCAGGCGTGTCAGCTGGCTTTGCAGCGCGTTCCGCCGCGCAACCGCGGTTTGGTAGTCGTTGCGCAGTCCGTCGACTATGCGCGATGTCTCCAGTGAAACCTGCGCATTCAGGATGTCGCGATCCTTCTCGGCCTGCAGCCGCTCGGGGTAATCCCGCGTATAACGGCTCGACAGGTCGGCCAGACGCCTGCTCGACTCGGCCTGTTGCTTGCGCAGCTCCTCGATAACGCGCGAGGCGCCGACATCCGACAGGCCGCCAAGGCTGCCGCCGCTGTGCATGACGCGCAACGACTGTTCATACTTCGCCTGGCTGGCAGCGACGTCGCCTTCGGCATTGACCAGTTGCGCGTTGACTTCGGTAACGGCCTGCCGGTCGAGCGTGGAACCCGGGCCGTTGTCAGTCTCGGTAAGGCCGAATTTCTGACGGATTGCTTCCACCGAACCTTCGCTGGCGATCAGGTCGCTGCGCAACTGCTGCAGGCGAGTGGAGAGCCAGGCGGTGTCGCGTCTTGCCGCCGCCGACTTCGTTTCCATCTGGTCGGTCAGGTACGCGTCCGCGATCGACTTGGCGAGGCGCTGCGCCTGTGCCGCATTTCCCGTGCTGACATCGACCCTGATCACATAGGTCATGCCGATGCGGGTGGTGCGGATCATCTGGCTCAGCCGGTCCACGGCGCGCGCTTCGCGCATCGCAGCCGCGTCCGGCGTCGGCGGCGTTCTCGCGGACGAGAATAATGCAAGCCATTGGCGGAACCGCGAGGGACGCGGATCGCCGAATTCCGGATCATCGGCCAGATGCTCGGCCCGGACCACGCGATCGAGCATGCCCCACGACAGCAGGATCAGTTCGACACTCGCGATTTTGGTGCTGTCGACGTAGAGATTGGCGAATGCTGCGTCCGCGCCGTAGGAGCCGGGACGTTTCGGGTCGATCAGCAGCGAGACCGCGCTGGTGTATCTCGGCGGCATATACTGCACGGCCGCGACGGCCAGGCCCACGCCGATCACCGCGGCGCCGATGATGATATGAAGATTCCGCAGCAATTGCTGAATAAGCGAGCGAACATTGAAACCGCCTCGCCCGGCCAGCAAATGCGGAGGATAGTTCTGTGCCGCTATCGGGTCCATGCCACTCACGCCATAAAGCCTGTTGCCGTTGCGCCCATTGGCGGCGCCGGGATCGTGCACGCGCGTTGCGCGCCTGGTTCAGAACGCATGACGGTCAAACGCCAGAAGCGCTGCCGTGCGGAACATGATCCACGCATCCATGCCGAGCGACCGGGTTTCGATATAATGGCAATCCAGTTCGACACGCTGCCGCAGCTGCTGCTCGGTTTCTATGGGGCCACGGCTGCCGTTCACCTGGGCCCATCCGGTAATTCCCGGTTTCACGCGGTGGCGGGCTTCGTAGCCTTCCATCAACTCGGGCAGCGGAAGGCCGGCCACGGTCATGCCGACCGCGTGCGGCCGCGGGCCGACGATCGACATTTCCCCGCGCAACACGTTCAGCAATTGCGGCAGTTCATCGAGGCTGCTGCGGCGTAGCAGCCGGCCGATGCGGGTAACGCGCGGATCGTTGCGGCAGGTTTGTTGTGCTGCCGCTGCATCCGTCATGTCGGCGTACATCGTGCGGAACTTCCACATACGAAACAGCGTGCCGTTGAGGCCGACCCGCGGCTGCCGGAACAGCACCGGGCCCGGACTATCCAGCTTGACAGCCACGCTGATCGCCAGGAGTGCAGGCGCCGTCAGCAGCAACGCCGTCAACGCCACGGCGACATCCTCGATCCGCTTGGCCGCCGCCGCAGCACGGCCGGGCGGCCGCCGCACCACGCCCGCGGCCGGAACGAACCCGATGCGGCTGACGCGCGAATGCGGCGCACGCAAGGCGCGGCTGTCGGGAACCAGGGCCACGTCCACCGCCAGGCGCATCAGCCACGGCATGATCGCGCTGCAGGCCGCACTCACATGTTCGAAGTCGGCGATCAGCACGCGGTCGACCTGCTTTTCGCGCACGGCATCTTCGATCCACGCGAACGACGGGCCGCCATAGATGCCGGGAAGCGGCACGCTGGCCGCGACCCTGATCGCACCGTTGCTGGCGTCCTCTATGGAAGCGGCAACGCCGCGCGCGGCGGCCGCGGAGCCGGCCAGCACCAGCGGCCGGTCCAGGCAGCGGCCGCGACGCAGCGCCGCCCGCAGGCAGGCCTGCCACACCATGCGGGAGACCAGCACGGACGCGATCGCGGCACCCGCCAGCAGAAGCTGCAGGCCGGCGGCGCCGACCTCCGGGGCAGCGGCAAATATCGGCAGCAGCATGAGCGAGAAGCTCGTGACGGCGGTTGCCAATGCGGGCAGCAGCGTGCCGCGGCCGGACAGGATGCGCGAACCGTCATACAGGCGCTGCTGGTGCGCGGCGAGCAGCCAGACCGCAATCGAGGCCGCAACGGCCGCCAGCACGCGCCAGGCGTCGTGGCGCATCGGTGAGGCAGACAGGGCATCGATCGCCATCGGCAGCGCTGCCGCCGCGGCAAGGTCCAGAGACAGAATGGTGGCAAACCACGGGCGCAACGACAGCCGTGGCACGTTGCTGATCCCGTAGGACTCGAGGCCTGACGAGCGGCCGCAATGCTCCGGCTGATCCAGTGGCAGCCTATGAAGCAGCAAGACGTCCTCCAATGGCGAAATGGCCAGACCCGGGTCGCCTCGGGTCGCTCGATCGATTAAATATACGCGTCGCGGGCCCCGCCTCGGCCGCGCCCTTGGTGCCCGATGCAAGCCAGTTCAATGTCACGTCCCAGCGTTTTCCCAGGCGAGATTAATCCGATGCCCGGTGCGATGGATTTGCCGCGGTGCCTCGCTCACGAAGTTCGCCGCAACCGACCCGCCCGCCGGTCATATCAACTTGTCCGTTATTAGCGGTGCGAAACCCTACGCTGCCAGAACCGGCGGCACTAAGCCGGATAGGGCAACGCCCTGGAAGTTTGTTTTGACATACGAAGGTTTGCCGCTAGCGAGCCCGTGTGGCCAACCATTTGCTTCAGGTGCACTAGAGCGATTGCTTCTATCGCGGCCGAGAGAGGCGGATTTTCGCCGCGCCGGGCGCATCGGCGCGGTGCAATCGCCGCTGGAGCCGGGCGCCGCGGCCAGGCCAACGGCCGCCCGGCCCCACAGCCTGTCCGCGATGCCTCCGCGCGGGCGGTGCGTTTTTCAGTGGAACCTATGGCCCGGCCTCGGCGGCCAGATTGGCATCCACCCCGATAAACTATGACAAATTCTTCAGGCGGCCGCCACGAATTGTGCGTGGTTCGTCAGTTCAGGATAGTCCGTGCGGCCGCCAAACGACCATAGCAGCCACCCGAACTCGTAGCTGCGCATTTCCTCGGTCAGACGCAGCGCGGCGGCACCGGCGGCGCGGCCGCCCGATCGCGTCACCGCGCTTGCCACGGCACGCAGCACGCGCATTTCGCGGCGGGCGTGCAGGCCGCGCAGGGCCTGTGACCGGTAGATCAGCTGCAACCCCGGCAGCAGCATCGAAATTCCCATTTCGTTGGCCCCGAAAATCCATTCGAAGCCCCGCACCACGGCGGCGCGGGAACCTGGCACGCCATGGCGCACGGCGTGGTGCAACAGCGCGGGCGCCATGCCGTGCTGATGCACGGAATAGACCTCATAGCGATCAACGACGGCCTCGGTGTCGGGCGAGTAGAACCAGGGCCATTCGCCAAGTTCACCTTGCACTGCTATAAGCTTCTCGACACACGCGTTCGCCGCCTGGATCGCCGCCGCGTCTTCCGCCAGCTCGCCATATTGATACAGCGCCAGGGCCGCATACACTTGTGTTGCAAACGTGGCGATGTAGCGGCGCGGGCCGCGGCCGGAGTCGCGGAATAGCGCGCCGCGACCGCGGAATTCGCTCATCAGCAAGTCGCGTAGCGCGCCGGCCAGCGGGCGCCATGACGGGTCGCGCGCGGCCAGCGCGCAGGCGCCCGACAATGTCAGGCCGATATCCTGCGTTCGCCAGCGCGCGAGTTCGGATGGATCCTTGGCGAAACCGGCCATCTTTGCCGCGAGCGGGGCCGGCAAATCGAGATCGAGTTCCGCCGCGGCCCACGACGCCATGCCCCAGGTGCCGTTCCTGACCGGCAGCAGCATCGCCCCGCGGCAAAGCGCGACCAGCAGGTCAGGCACCTCATAGGGTTCCGCCGCCAGCGCCCCCGGCACCCGCGATAATCCCAGCAACACGTTCAGCGAATAGTAGAGATCGCTGGGCGGAACTGACTCGTTCGGCTGCGGCCGCCCGTCCAGATGGTATTTGTGCGACCAGGTTCCCCGTTCGGGCATCCAGCAGCGACGCAGACCCGCGAGGCCATATTTACTCAAGTGGCTCAATTCTGCGGTCGATCCGGCTTCGGCCGCTCCGGCGCTCTTGTCGGGGAGGTGGGAAGGTGAGCCTTCAAATCCGGCCATTGTGAACCTGTGCTGAAATTTTTCGTGTTGGTGCTGCCATGAGTGTCTCATTATGCTGCCGTGTCGCAGGGCGGCAACAAATATCTTTGGCGGCACCGGTTCGCGGTGCCGCTCCGCGGCTTGCAGAGGATGCTGTGTTGGACCAGGCCGCCCGCCCACGGACTAGCTCGATCAAGGCCTGGACACGCGCGCTGCAAAATATCGCGCCGCTCGACAGGTATAACGCGGATACCCTGGGCGGCCGGGTTGACGGCCTTGCAGAGAGGTTCGGCGCGAACGCGGCGCTGATTTCGGAACACGACAACGTGACCTAAAGCGAACTCGCACAGCGGACCAATCAGTATGCGCGCTGGGCCCGCGCACAGGGGCTCG
>JAATGE010000423.1 GCA_015654825.1 Rhodospirillales bacterium | reverse complement strand
CTTCCTGCTGCTGGCCTGGCTCGGCCTGAACTTCCTGCGCCCGGAAAGCCGCGACGTGCTGTGGGTCGCGGTGATGGCCTATGCCGGCGCACGGGTGACCGTGGCGGTCGTCCAGGCGCTGGTATCGCCCGATTTCCCCAGCCTGCGCCTGATCCAGCTCCCCGGCGACGGCCCCGGCTACACGGTGCGCTGGGTGCGCCGCCTGGTCGCGGTGGCGGCGTTCGGGTACGCCGCCAGCGTAATCGGCGGGCTGTACAACATGCCCGACCCGGCGCGGCAGGCCTTCATCAAGGCCGTGGCGCTGATCGACCACATCCTTCTGGTGGTCATCGTGCTGCAATGCCGGCGCGCCGTCGCCGGCGCGATCTACCGCGCCGGCGGCGAAATGCGGTGGCGCGCCGCGGTTGCCGCCCGCCTGGCCGGCCTGTGGCACGTCGTCGCCATCTTCTTCATTGTCGGGCTGTGGCTGGTCTGGGCGGCCCAGGTGCGCCACGGCTACGCGCAGATGTGGCGCCTGTTCGTGGTCACGGCCGCCATCCTGATCGTCGCGCGCCTGCTCGCCGTGGTGCTGCTGGGCCTGCTGGATCGGCTGTTCGGCATCGGGCGCGACCCCAGCGGTAGCCTCCACCATCCGCAGGGGCGGGCGGGATTCTACTACCAGCTGCTGCGGCGGAGCCTGACCGCGCTGCTGTGGGTCGCGGCCCTCCTCGCACTCGTGCAGGCCTGGGGCCTGCGGCTGTGGACCTGGTTCCATCGCAACGCGCTCGGCGGCCAGCTCGCCTCCGCCGCCGCGACGATCCTGGTCGCCGGCCTGGTCTGCCTGCTGGTCTGGGAAGCGTCCAACGCCGCGCTGGACCGCAATCTCGGCCGCCTGAAGCAGGGCGCCCAGGCAGCCCGCGCCGCCCGGCTGCACACGCTGATGCCGATCCTGCGCAGCATTCTGCTGGGCCTGCTCGCCGCGATCTTCGCCCTGACCGTGCTGTCGGAAATCGGCGTCAACGTGGCACCGCTGCTCGCCGGCGCCGGCATCCTCGGCGTCGCCATCGGCTTCGGCAGCCAGAAACTGGTGCAGGATTTCATCACCGGCATTTTCCTGCTGCTGGAGAACACCATGCAGGTCGGCGACAACGTGACGCTCGCCGGCCTTTCCGGCACCGTTGAAACGCTCTCGATCCGCACCCTGCGGCTGCGCGCCGGCGACGGCTCCGTGCACACCATACCGTTCAGCAGCGTCGCCACGGTGACCAACTCCAACCGCGGCATCGGCAACGTGCCGGTTTCGGTCACCGTGCCGCCGGAAATCGACACCGATCATGTCAGCGATGTGCTGGCCGGCATTGCCCGCGAGCTGCGCGCCGAGCGACCCTTCGGCGACATGATGCGCAGCGACTTCCAGCTCTGGGGCGTCGATCGGGTAGAGCCCGGGGCGGTGACGGTGGTCGGCCAGATCGTCTGCACGGACGGCGGCCGGTGGGCGGTGCAGCGCGAGTTCAACCGCCGCATGGCGAAGCGTTTCGCCGAACTGGACATTCGCCTGACCAGCCCGGCGCAGACCGTGCGCACCATCGCCGCGCCCGCGCCCGACGCCGCGAACACGCCGGCGACCCAGAACCCGGCACCGGAACCCCCGCCAGCAGCGCAAGCAGCACCGCCTGCTCCCCAAAAACCGGAAACCCGCCCATGACGGATACCGCGGCGCTCACGCAGGCGCTGACGCGCGACGGTTTCGTGCACGCGTCGGCCCCCGCGATGCGCACGCTGCTGGAAACGCGCGGCCTCACGGACTGGGCCCGTTTTTCCGACAGCTGGAACGATCTCGGCGTCGATACCTACATGGCGGATGGCGGCCGCTACCGGAGGCGGCGCTACGCCGCGTTCTCGGTCGGCGACACCGGCGCACGCCGCAAGCCGCATCAGCCGCACTACCAAAGCCGCGACTACAACGCGCTGAACGGCGGCATCGCGCGCTGGTTCGAACCGATCAAGCCGGAAATCGGCGAACATCCGGCGATGCGCGCCATCCTCGACGCCTGCTACGACGTTTTCACCCAATGCACGCCGCCGGCGACACGCCCGCACACCTGGCACGCCGAGCTGCACCAGTTCCGCATCGAAACCCGCGCGGACATGCACGGCCGGCCAACCCCGGAGGGCCTGCACAGGGACGGCGTGGATTGGGTGCTGGTGCTCCTGGTGCGGCGGCAGAACGTCGCCAGCGGCGAAACGACGATCCATGATTTGCGGAAGCACCTGCTCGGAAGCTTCGTGCTCGCCGAGCCGCTCGAGGCGGCATGGGTGGATGACAACCTGGTCTATCACGGGGTAACGCCCGTGACACCGATCGACCCGGACGCGCCGGCCTATCGGGATGTGCTCGTAGTGACCTTCAGGCGGGAGTAGACGATGCGGATTCCGGTACCAACCGCCTTGGATTTTAACCCGTCAAAGGCCAGGGGCTCTGCCCCTGGACCAAGCTGGGGCCGCAGGCCCCAGACCCCAATTTTTTTGTTCCGAGATTGGCATCGAGACCGAGCCAAGTGGCAACAACCGGCAGCCGGCATTGACCGTACAGAAGATTCCCGCCGCGCAGCGCCAACGACAGCGGCGGCACGCCGTCGTGGGTCCAGAGGGCAGAGTCCCCGGCCTTGGCCGCAAATGTCCAGCTTTACCAGGGTTAGCATGATCGGGTTTCTGCTGCTGGCCACGGCAGCGCGCGGCGCGGATGCGCCCGCCGTCGCGGTCAGCGGCGGATGGGCGCGCGCCACCTTGCCGCACCAGGACGAGGCCGCCGCCTACCTCACGCTGCGCAGCCCCGGCGGCGACACCCTGACCGCGATCGACTCGCCCGACGCCGGCATGGTGATGCTGCACCAATCCACGCAGCGGAACGGCGTCGCCTCCATGCAGGACATGGACAGCCTGGCGCTGCCCGCCGGCCAGCCGGTTGCGCTGGCGCCCGGCGGCACGCACCTGATGCTGATGGACATGAAGCATGGGCTGAAAGCCGGCGAAACGCTGCGGCTTTCGTTGCACTTCACCAAAGCCGGCACCGTGAGCGTGGCCGTGCCGGTACTGCCGGTCGGCGCCACCGGCCCGGCACCGTAGCATGCCGCGACCCAAACTCCTGATCGGCGCGCTCGCCGGCTGCATCGTCATCGGCGGCCTCATCGCCGCCGCCCTGGTGCTACGCCCGGGCGGCACCGCGCAGAAAAGCGGCGTGCAGATCGGCGGCCCGTTCGCACTCACCAACGGCGCCGGCAAGCCGGTCACCGACCGCGATTTCCGCGGCCGGTTCATGCTGGTCTATTTCGGCTACACGCATTGCCCGGACGCGTGCCCCACCACGCTGAGCGACATCGGCGCCGCCCTCGACAAATTGCCGAAAGAAGCCCGCGCCCGCGTGGTGCCGGTATTCATTACGGTCGACCCGGCGCGCGACACGCCCGGCATCATTGGCGATTACGCGCAGGCCTTCGGGCCGGAATTCGTCGGCCTGACCGGCAGCGACGCGGCAGTGGCCGCGGCGGAGAAGGAGTACCACGTCTACGCGGCGAAGCACCCGCTGGCGCACGGCGATTACGGCATGGATCACAGCTCCATCCTGTATGTCATGGGGCCGGACGGCGGGTTTCTGGGCGTAATCAGCGACGGGGCCAAGCCGGGGGAGATCGCGGAGCGGCTGTTGAGTTTTGGAGTCTAGGAAGGCCAAGGGGCTCTGCCCCCTGGACCCCCGCTGGGGACAAGTCCCCAGACCCCGTTTATAAGAACGGAGTTCATGTCGGCCGCGTTCCTTAATCTTGGGGGTCTGGGGCCTCAGGCCCCAGCGGGTCCAGGGCAGAGCCCTGGCCTTGTCTTCCCCCTACCCTGGCTCGACCCCGTATCGGCCTTCCTCTGCTTCGCAGGGGACCCGTTTCTATCGTTCCTAGACAGCAGCACGGGGCCCGGCCCACGCAGCCAGTACAGCTACCTCTGCGTAGATCCGTTCCAAGTAATGACAGATGTCTCGTTTGAAGCGCTGGCGCGCGAACTGGCGCACTGGCGTTTTCACTGGCCGCAGGCGCCGGTGCCGTTCGCCGGCGGCGCGGTAGGGTTCGTCGGCTATGAGGCCGGCGCGGCGCTGGAGCAGTCGCCGCGCGCGCCCGGCCATTTTGCCGGTGTGCCGGACATGCATTTCGGTTTTTTCGATCTCGTGTTCGCGTGGGACCATGCCGCGCATCGCGCCTGGCTGCTCTGTGCCTTCGCCGACCAGCGCGCGCGGGCGGAGGCAGCGCTGGCGCGGCTTGGCGCAGGTGGGGCCGCGGGCGTAGTTCCGCCGCTGGAATGGCATGCCGCGGTTTCGCGCCAGGCGCATCTGGCGCGGGTGGAACGGGTGCTCGACTATATCCGGGCGGGCGACATCTATCAGGCGAACATAACGGTGCCGTTCGTGGCGGCGCGGCCGCCCGGCGTGCGGCCAGCGGATATCTTCGTGGCGCTGCGGGCCCGCAATCCGGCGCCGTTCAGTGCGTTCATCGGCTGCGGCCGCTCGTGCGCGGTGGCGAGCGCCTCGCCCGAACGGTTTTTGCGGCTCGATGCGGCGGGACGGATCGAAACCAGGCCGATCAAGGGCACGCGTCCGCGCGGCGCCACGCCGGCGCAGGACGCGGCGCAGGCGGCGGCACTGCTGGCGAG
>JAATGE010000503.1 GCA_015654825.1 Rhodospirillales bacterium | reverse complement strand
TCATGACCGTGGCATCATCCTTGCCGTCCAGCGCCTGCCCGGCGCCAACGTGATTTCCACCGTGCAGGCCATCAGGTCCGCCTTGCCGAAGCTCATGGCGCCGCTGCCGCCGACAATCAAGGTTTCGGTGATCTCGGACCGCACGATTACCATACGCGCATCGGTCGCCGACGTGCAGCGCACGCTGCTGCTGACAATCGGGCTCGTCGTCGGCGTGATCTTCATCTTCCTGCGCAGCGTCTGGGCGACGATCATACCGGCCATCGCGGTGCCGGTTTCGATCATCGGCACCTTCGGCGTCATGTATATGTTCGGCTACAGCCTGGATAATCTGTCCCTGATGGGCCTGTCGATTGCCGTGGGCTTCGTCGTCGACGACGCGATCGTCATGGTGGAGAATATCGCGCGCCACCTGGAAATGGGCAAATCGCCGATGCAATCGGCGCTGGATGGCGCATCCGAAATCGGCTTCACGATCCTGTCGATGTCGATCTCGCTGATCGCGGTATTCATTCCGCTGCTGTTGATGGGGGGCCTGGTCGGCAGGATGTTCCAGGAATTCGCCGTCACCGTCGCCGCCGCGATCGCCGTATCCGCCGTCGTGTCGTTGACCCTGACGCCGATGATGGGCGCAAGGGTGCTGCGCCGGGAGCATCCGGAAGCGCAGGGCCGCCTGTCGCGCGGCCTGGAACGCGGTTTCAACGCCATGGTTTCGGGCTATGACCGCGCATTGATCATCGCCCTCAAACACCGCTTCATCACCTTGATGATAATGCTCGGCACGGTCGCGCTGACCGTGGCGCTCTTTATCAACATTCCAAAAGGCTTCTTTCCGCAGCAGGACACCGGCCTCATCCTCGGCGTCACCGAAGCCGCCGAGGATATATCGCCCGACGGCATGGCCGTGCTGCAGAAACAGGTCGTCGAGCTGGCGCTGAAAAACCCCGGCGTCGCTTCGGTCGGCGCCTATATCGGCGCCGGCGGCGCCACCTCTACCGAAAACCAGGGCCGCATCTTCATTGCCCTGAAGCCGCATGGCGAACGCGCATCGATCGGCAACATCATGCGGCAGATCAGCACCGCGATGCACAACCTGGTCGGCGTCCGGCTATTCATGCAGGCCGTGCAGGACGTCAACATCGGCGGCCGGCTGACCGCCACCCAGTATCAATACACGCTGTCCGACGTCGACCTCGGCGAACTCAACCGTTGGGCTCCCATCATTCAGGCAGCGTTGGGAAAAGTTCCGGAAATTACTGACCTGACCAGCGACCAGCAATCGGCCGCGCCACAATTGCTGCTATCGATCGACCGGCAGACCGCGTCACGGCTCGGCATCACGCCCGCCGACATCGATGGCGTGCTCTACGACGCCTTCGGGCAGCGGCCGATTTCGCAACTGTTCACCAGCCTGAACCAATATTACGTAATCCTGCAGGTCAGGCCCGATTTGCAGTTCGGGCCCGCGGCCCTTCAACGCATTTATGTAAAATCCCAAACCTCCGGCATGGTACCGCTGAGCGAACTCGTAACACTCCACGAGACCGTAGTACCCCTGTCGGTCAATCATCAGGGACAATTCCCATCGGTCACGTTGAGCTTCAACCTGAAACCGAACGAGTCGCTCGGCACGGCCGTCGCCGCGATCCGCAGCGCGGTCTCGGCGCTCGGCCTGCCGCCGACACTGCAGGCCAGCTTCCAGGGCAATGCCCAGGCGTTTCAGAGTTCATTGTCCAGCACGCCGATCCTGATCCTTGCAGCACTGATCGCGGTCTACATTATTCTCGGCATTCTCTACGAAAATACCATCCATCCGTTGACCATCCTTTCCACCCTGCCCTCGGCCGGCGTCGGCGCCCTGCTCATGCTGCAGGTCGCCGGGCTCGGCCTCGACGTAATCGGAATCATCGGCATCATCCTGCTGATCGGCATCGTCAAGAAAAAAGGCATCATGCTGGTCGATTTCGCGCTGCATGCACAACGCGAGCGCGGTTTGTCGGCGGAACAATCGATTCACGAAGCTTGCGTACTGCGCTTCAGGCCGATCCTGATGACAACCATGTGCGCCCTGCTCGGCGGCCTGCCGCTGATGCTAAGCTCCGGCACCGGCTCGGAACTGCGCAAACCCCTCGGCTTTGCCATGGTCGGCGGACTAATCGTTTCACAAGCGTTGACGCTGTTCACCACGCCGGTGATTTACATTTACATGGACAAACTGTCCGCCCTGTTCGGCGGCGCGCGCCGCGACGTTTCGCGGTCCCTGCCGGCTGCGGGTGAGCCGGCGGAGTGAAGGGGCGTTAAGGAAGGCCAGGGCTCTGCCCTGGACCCGCTGGGGCCTGAGGCCCCAGACCCCCGATATTGCGGGGACGGCTAATCCGCCGCGGCCTGAATCTCACAGCAATTTCCATTACTTAGCTGCTACGCCGCCCCAGCGCTCCCGGCGATCGCAGCAAAAGCTTGCTTTTAGTAAGGAAGGATACTAACAGCCTAGTTAAGACCTGGGCAATTGGTCGGATGGTAGGAAGCGTTCGTGCTCTGCTCTTTGGGGACGACCGCACAATGCGTAATTTGACGATAATGGCCGCCTTTTGCCTAACACTCGCGCCGATCGCGCACGCCGCCGCACAACAGGCGAGTGCCGCAACACCACCCGACCTGCAGGCGAAGTTTCAGCAGGCCGCCCAGAAATCCTGCAACGATGATCTGGATCGCAATCATTTCGGTGCCTACGCTTCGATCGAAGACTGCGTCGCCGACAAGGCGGACAGAATGGAGCGCGCCTATCGCGCGAACCCCACGGCGTCGCAGGCCGCGGCCACCACAACGGCCCGCCGCCCGAACTGACGGTTAAAGCGAGGGGCTTTGCGCGGGCAGAACACTCCCGCCGCGCAGCGCGTACGCAAGCGGCGGCACGCCGCCTTGGGTCCAGGGGGCGTAGCCCAAACCGCCGGCGCCCCCTCCAACCGACGTCGGCGAACGAGGAACAATTAACAAAAGTTTTTGCTTCTTTTTTCAAAAAGAAGTGCTTTTTCTTGTTCTTTTTTGAAAAAACCAAAAAACTTTTGTTAATTTGGCTTTCGTTTCGGGTCGAAGCGTCCGGCTCGCCCCCTGCCCCCCGGTCGGCGAAGCCCCTCCTCCAGTACTTCCACCGAATGAAACGGCGCCGTTACCCTTCGCCGCCGCGCCCCTCACATCCCCCGCCCACCGCCAGGTTAAATTCCCTCCATTGCATCCGCGACACAGCCGACATCCGTTCGCGGATGAAGCCCGTTCCGTTCGCTCTCCAAGCTGACAGCGCCGCGCCGCGGCGCTATGTTCGTGGACCTCCTACCCAACACGATATCTGCGAAAAGAGCTGAACGATGCGGCGCATGGCCCTGATCGGTTCCGCGGTGGCAGTGGTCGCCGTGCTTGCTTTCATGTTCGCGCACCGCCCCCCTGCATCGCAACACGGACCGCGATCGGCCGCGGCGCAGACGCTGAACGAAGCGCCCGCCCCCACCCGGCCCACGGCCACGCCCGCCCCCAACGATCCTGAATTCGAGTTCCGGCGCGTGATGCTGAACGCCGCCGGCGACGCACCGGAGATCTGCCTGAAATTCACCGCGAAACTCGATCTGAGGGCGGAAGCACATTACGCGGATTACGTCGCCATCACCCCGCCCGTGCGCGCCTCCATCCAGGCGACCGATCAAATGCTCTGCGTCGGCGGCCTCGCCTTCGGCACCGATTATACGATCGCCCTCAAGCGCGGCCTGCCCTCCGCTGCCGGCGCCCATCTGGCCGCGGACCAGGCGATCCCCGTGACCCTCGGCGACCGCCCGCCGCTGGTGGATATCTCCGGCGACGGCTTCATCCTGCCGCGCGAAGTGGCGCACGGCCTGACGATCCAGACCGTCAATGTGCAGCGTGTGCGCATCCATGTCCTGCGCATCGGCGACCGCCTGCTGGCATCGTCGATCCGCCGCGGCCTAGACGCCAACGTCAAATTGGGCCAGACTGGCCTGTGGGGCTATGCGATTCGCGAGTTGTTGCAAAACAGTGCCTCCATCATCTGGACCGGCACGATGGCGGTACCGCCTGACCATAATCGCACGGTGCTGACCGCCTTCCCGCTCGGCCAGGTCATCAAGCCCGACATGTTGGGTGCCTATCTCGTAGTCGCCGAGGACGACGCCCACGCGACACCGGAGGCCAAGTGGAAAGCCGACAACAATGAGGGATATTCGGAGGAATTCTTCCGCCCGAAGGCAACCCATTGGGTGATCGCAACCGATATCGCGCTGACCACATTTTCCGGCAGCGACGGCCTGCACGTCTCGGCGCGCTCGCTGGCGGAGGCCACGCCGAAACCCGGCGTGGTGCTGGATCTGCTGTCCGTGGGCCAGGATGTGCTTGGCGCGGCAACAACGGATGCCAACGGCATGGCGCATTTCGCGCCCGGCCTGCTGCGCGGCCAGGGCGCCGCCGCCGCCGGATCGATCACCGCGCGCGCCGCCGGCGGCGATTTCAACATCCTCGATCTTTCACGTCCTGCCTTTGATTTTTCCGATCGCGGCGTCACCGGCCGGCCGTCGCCGGCGCCGCTGCAGGCCTTTCTGTACACCGAGCGTGGCATTTACCGGCCCGGCCAGAACGTCGAACTGATGGCGCTCCTGCGTGACCGCCTTGGCGACGCCACCGATCTGCCGCTGACGCTCGTGTTGCGCCGTCCTAACGGCATGGAGGCGCGGCGCTTTTCGCAGCCGCGCCAACCGGCCGCGGGCTTCCATCAGACCATTCCGCTGTCCGCCACGGCGGCACGCGGCACCTGGTCGGTCGATGCGCTCGCCGATCCAACCGGCGCCGCCATCGGGCGGGTCACCTTCGAGGTGCAGGATTATGTACCGCAGCAACTGAAAGTGAAGCTGGCACCGATCGCCGAGGCGCTGAAGCCGGGCCAGAAACTGCCGATCGATGTGCAGGGCGATTTTCTCTATGGCGCGCCCGCCGCCGGTCTGCACGGCCAGGCCGATCTGCGCGTCACGCGCGATCCGCAACCGGTCCCATCGGCCCCCGGATGGCAGTTCGGCCTTGCCAACGAAACCGTCGATGACAAGACGCAGACCGTCGATTTGCCGCCGGCCGATGCCGGCGGCCATAGCCATGCGGATGTCACGCTCGATCTGCCGTCGGCGACGTTGCAATCACCTTTGAAAATCGTCATCAACGCAGGCCTGTTCGAGCCCTCAGGCCGCCAGGTTACCGACAGCCGCGATGCGAAGTTGCGCACGCGGCCGATCCTGATCGGCCTGCATGCCCGTTTCGCCGACGCCCGCGCCGATACCGAACAGGATGCCGGCATCGACATCAGGTGCTACGCGCCGGATGGCACGCCGATCGCACGCCCGGGCCTGGTGTGGCGGCTGGTGGAAGAGCGCCAGATCTTCGACTGGTTCAATACGGATAACAGCTGGCACTGGCACTATCACGTGCAGGATATCGACGTGGCCCAGGGCCGTATCGATGCGCCGCAGGATGCGCCCGCGACTTTGAGCCGCCGCTACGAGTGGGGCAATTACCGGCTGATCGTCGAGGACACCGAAACCAATACCGCCAGTTCCATCCGCTTCAGCGCCGGCTGGAACGAAACGGCGGATCAGGCGGATATCCCTGACAAGGTGCATGTCGCGGTCGACAAGCCGATTCTTGCTGTCGGCGAAACGACAAAACTGCACATCGAAGGGCCGTTCGCGGGACATGCCAGCGTCGTCATCGCCAACGATCGCATAATCGAAACGCGCGAGCTCGATATCGCCAAGGGCGGCAACGATATCGCGGTCACGCAATCGCCGGAATGGGGCGCCGGCGCCTATGTTCTGGTCTCCCTCTATCGTCCGCTCAAACAAGGTGGCACGCACGAGCCGGTGCGCGCCGTCGGCCTCGCCTGGATCGCCACTGACGCAGCCCCGCGCACGCTCTCCATCAACGTAGCCGCGCCGGAAAAAGTCCGGCCGCAGCGCGACGTGACGATCCCCATCCACGTAGGCAACATTCCTGACGGCGATCAGGCCTTCGTGACCCTCGCCGCGGTGGACGAAGGCATTCTGCAGCTCACGCGCTTTGTCAGCCCGGACCCGGTGGGCTTCCTGTTCGGCAAGCGCGCGCTCGGTATCTCCATGCGCGACGATTATGGAAAATTGCTCGACGGAAGCGCCGATCCCGGCCAGATCCAAGGTGGCGACGAAGGTCTCGGCGGCGCCGGCCTGCCCGTCGTCAGCACGCGCACCGTGGCGCTGTTCGACGGTCCCGTGGCCCTCGATGCATCGGGCAACGCCAGCGTGGTGCTGAAGCCCGGCGATTTCGAAGGCCAGCTGCGCCTGATGGCCGTTGTCTACACGGCGCACGCCGTCGGCCAGGCACAAAAGACAATGATCGTGCGCGATCCAGTGGTCGCCGACATCGCCGTGCCACGCTTTCTCGCCGCCGGCGATCAGGCGGGCCTCGCCGTATCGCTCGACGATACCGACGGGCCCGCCGGGCGCTATCAGCTCGATATCGCGGTCTCCGGCGCCGCGCACCTGGCTGCGTCTTCAGCCGATCATCCTGCCCGGTTCAACGAGGATCTCAAGCCTGGCCAGCGCATCAGCCGCGCGGTTGAAGTATCCGCCGATGCCGAAGGGGTCGCCGATATCGCGGCCAGCCTTGCCGGCCCGGACGGACTGCAAGTGCGCCGAACCTGGCAGGTCGCCGTTCGTTCCGCGCACGCCTCGGTCACCCTGCAACAATCCGCCTGGCAGCAGAAAGGCGAAAGTTTCGCCGTCGACAAAGCGCTGCTGCTGCCCTTCGTGCCCGGCAGCGCATCGGTCAGCCTCGCCTATAGCACGGTCGGCGGTATCGACGTGCCGGGCCTGCTGCAATCGCTATATCGCTACCCGTATGGCTGCACCGAACAACTGACCTCCACGGCGTTTCCGTTGGTTTACTATAACGAACCCGCTTTGCTCGGCTCGCTGCCACGCGATCAGGGCGTGCATGACCGCGTGCAGGATGCGATCGACACGATCCTCGATCGGCAGGACGAGAGCGGCGAATTCGGCCTGTGGCGCGTCGGCGACGGCGAAGCCTCGACCTGGCTCGGCGTCTACGCACTCGACTTCCTGACCCACGCCAAGGAGGCCGGCTTTGTCGTTCCCGAATCCGCATTGGATCGTTCGGCGCTCTGGCTGCGCCGTGCCGCGGAAGGAAATCTGGAACAGAGCGCCTATCAATACTACGCGCAGGGCAGCACGGTCACGCGCGCCTACGCCGATTACGTCCTGGCGCGCCTCGGCCGCGCCGATCTCGGCGATCTGCGCCGCCTGCACGATACTCTGCAGCGCCGCGCCGGCGGCAGCGACCGGATCTGGCTGACCGGCGGCGACGACGCGATCGAGCCGCTGGCACTCGGCCAGATGGCAGGCGCGTTCTCGCTCATGGGCGATCATCCGCGCGCCAGTGACACATTTCGTATGGCTATCGACAACCTTGCGCTACGGGAATGGCCGAATTGGTGGTTTGACTGGTCCTATGCCAGCCCGCTGCGCGACACCGCCGGCCTGATCGCAGTCGCCGCCGAAACCGGGCAGCAGGATGTACTGGCGCCGCTGCTCGACCATTTCACGCGGCAAGGGCGCGATCCGGCCTCGTTCAACACACAGGAACAGGCAGCCCTGCTGTCCGCGGCGCACGCCCTGAACAAGGGCGTCGGCCCACTTGCCTTTTCGGTGAACGGCGTCGCCGCGACCACGGGCAGCACGCCGAACTTCTCGCCCACCCCCGGGAGTATCGCCGGCGGGTACAGCGTTTCCAACAACAGCGGCCGCTCGCTGTGGCGCACGCTATCGGTGACCGGCAGCCCACGCGAAGCCTCCCCGGCACTTTCCGCCGGCTACACCATCGACAAAAACTATTTCTCGCTGAAAGGCGACAAGCTGGATCCGGCGCACCTGCGGCAGAACGACCGCATCATCGTCGAACTGCACGGCTTTATGACGGGCGACGATGCAAGCCATCGCACCGTCGTCGTCGACCTGCTGCCGGCCGGCTGGGAGATCGAAGCGCCGATCGGAACCACAACCGAATATTCGTTCCTCGGCCCGATGTCGGCGACCCGTGTCCGCGAGGCACGCGACGACCGGTTCGTTGCTGCCATGGATTTCGGCAGCGACCTGCGCCAATGGCGCTACCGCATCGAGGAGGTGAACGACGATAAGCCGCATTTGGCAGACAACGAGTTCCGCGTCGCGTATGTGGCGCGCGTTATCACACCAGGGCATTTCACACTGCCGGAAGCCGTGGTGCAGGATATGTATCGGCCCGCTTTCATGGCGCGCACCGTGGCGGCGGTTACGGATGTGGTGAAGAGGTAAGAAAGGAAGGCCAGGGCTGGGCTCTGCCCCGTCGCGCCGGAGGCCTGCCGTGCACGACGGGGACAAGTCCCCTGACCCCATTTAATATAAAGTCGGACAAGCATGTCACTCACGGCAAGGAAGTGCCGCGCAGCGCTAAATGGGGTCTGGGGACTTGTCCCCAGCGGGTCCAGGGCAGCGCCCTGGCCTTTCCTTGCTTTCCTGGTCACCGCGCTATGCATCCGTTTCTCCCCGCTCGACCTAACCCGCGCCAACGATATTTCGCTAGAACTGCAGGACCAGGCCGGCGAAACGCTGAACGTAGCCGTGTCCCACGACGGCATGTGGCGGTTGCGCACGCGCCCACAGGATGTCGCCCCCGCCTACCTCGATTTGCTGCTGCGCATGGAAGACCGCCGCTTCTATTTCCATCCCGGCATCGATCCGCTGGCGATGCTGCGCGCCATCGCCCAACTCGCAACGCATGGCCGTATCGTCTCCGGCGGCTCGACGATCACCATGCAGGTAGCGCGGCTGCTGCACCCGCACCGGCACGATTTCGTCGGCAAACTGCGCGACATGTGGGTCGCGCTGCAACTCGAAGCGCGCCTGTCGAAATCCGAAATCCTTTCGCTATATCTTACCCTGGCCCCGTTCGGCGGCAACATCGAGGGCGTGCGCGCCGCCAGCCTGATTTATTTCGGCCACGATCCAAGCACGCTGAGCTCGCAAGAGGCAGCCCTGCTCGTCGCCCTGCCGCAAAGCCCCTCCCGCCGCCGCCCGGATCGTCATCCGTTCGCGGCCCAGGCCGCGATCCGCCGCATCCTCGCCCGTGCCGGCTTCGCACAGGCGGATTGGATGCCGGGCGTTCGTCACCGCCTACCTCACGCCGCTCCGCACCTCGCCGACCGCTTGCGCCTAGCCGGCCGCCACGGCCCCACGCGCAGCACGCTGGATGCCACCTTGCAACGATCGCTCGAATCCCTGGCGCGGCGCGAAATCGCCTGGTCCGGCGGCGACGCCGAAATGGCCGCCCTGGTGGTCCGCAACCGCGACCGCGCGGTGCTGGCCTACCTCGGCGGCAGCAACTATTTCGGCCCGTTCGGCATGATTGACATGGTGCACGCGACACGGTCCCCCGGCTCCGCGCTGAAACCGTTCATTTACGGCATGGCCATGGATGACGGGCTGATCAACCCAAGCACGCTGATCGAGGACGCAAAACTGCGCATCGCCGATTATGCGCCGCAGGATTTCGACCGCGCCTTTCACGGCACCGTTTCGGCATCGGAAGCGCTGCGGCAATCCTACAATCTGCCCGCGGTGACATTGCTCGACTGGCTGGGCGCCGCGCGCGTGGCGGCTTCATTACGCGGCGTTGGTGCCGCGATCACGATCCCGGGTAGCGGCCCCGCGACGCTGCCGCTGGCGCTCGGCGGCGTCGGCATGAATTTATGGGACCTCTCGGCGCTGTATGCCGGCCTCGCCGATGGCGGAATGGTCTGCCCGCTTCGCGTTCTGCAGGACGAAACCTCGCCGACCGGGCGCGCGCTGATGACGCGCCAGTCGGCCAACGATATCTCCACGATATTGCGCAACGCGCCGCTGCCATCCGGCCTGTCGAGCCTCTCGCCGAGGCACATCGCCTACAAGACCGGCACATCGTTTGGATTCCGCGACGCCTGGGCATTCGGCAGCACGCCGTCCGTCACGATCGGCGTCTGGGTCGGCCGCGCCGACGGTACGCCGCGGCCGGGCGCCTTCGCCCGCGAAACCGCCGCCCCCCTGCTGTTCCGGCTATTTGATTTGCTCCCGGAAGAAGCGCTCCCGGCCGAGGTAACCGCGGTTCCGGCCGCCGACCCACCGGCTTCGGTCCTGGCGCCCGCGCTGCACCATTTGCCCGCACGCGACGGCAATCCGCTGCTGGCACGCTTTCCGCGCATCGTCTACCCGCCGCCGGGCGCAATCCTGGCACTCGGCCCGGGCCAACCCGTTACGCTGGAGGCCGCCGGCGGCGTGCCGCCCTACCGCTGGGCGATCAACGGCATACCGCTGAAACAGCCGTTGGTGGATCAGGGCACTTCCTGGCAACCGGATGGGCCGGGCTACCTCCATGTTACACTCACGGACGGCCAGGACCACTCGGTGCAGGAAGATGTGCTGCTGCAATGACCCCGCCGGACGGTCCAGCTTCCCGTGGTCAGCGCCAGCCGCGGATGATTTCGCCGCGGATGATTTCCTTGCACCGCCCGCGAAGTGTACGCTAGCGCTGGCGGCGAACCATCCCGGGTGAGACCACTATGGCGAGTGCTACACTTTCCGAACGGGCCGACGCCGATGTCCGCGTAGGCGAAATCCTCAGCCGCAGCTTCGGCATATGGCAGCGCGTCATCCTGCCTTTCGGCCTGATATATTGCATCGCGACGCTCCCGAGCGTGGTTCAGCAATACGAGCTCCGCGTGCATCGCATCACAGCCGGCGCCGCGATTTGGCAATGGATAGGCATTGCGACACTTCTCGGCTTCGTCGTCAGCCCGTTTGTCAGGGCCGGCGTGGCGTCCCTCGGCCTCGATGTTGTAAACGGCGTGGAACCAAGCGTGGCCAAATCGCTGAACGTGGCTATGCGGGCGTTTCCACGCATGTTGGCGCTCGAATTCCTCGTGTGGGTCGGTGTAGTACTGGCATTTGTGCTGCTGATCGTGCCGGGATTCATATTGATATCGATGTGGTTTGTCGCAGTTCCTTGTTGCGTAGGTGAACGCTTGGGGCCGATCGCCGGCCTGAAGCGCAGTGCCAGCCTGACCAAGGGCTACCGGTGGAAAATGTTCGGCTTGTTGCTCATTGCCGGGCTGGCCGGCATGGTCGGTGCCTTGCTGGTCTATCCGGCCACGCGGCTCGCGGGCCCGCTCGTGGGCGCACTCGTGCAACTGGCCACAGGCGCTGCGACCGGCGTGTTTTTCGATGCGCTGGCAGTTGCCGCTTATACCGGGTTGCGCGCCGCCAAGGAGGGCGCATCCACGCACCGCCTCGCCCATGTTTTTTGAGCGCTGCGCGCCGGGGGCTTTGCCCTCTACAAGCGGGCACATAGGTGACACTTTAGACCGGGCACATGGGTGACAGTTTTTCCCCGAGCGGTTGGTCCAGTTTCTTTGTTTGGCTGGGGGCCGTTTCTTCGTCCCGGCGTGATTGATGTGCGGACGCTGAGGTG
>JAATGE010000084.1 GCA_015654825.1 Rhodospirillales bacterium | reverse complement strand
GTGGCTTCAGGCTACGCCAGCAAGTCGCCCTCGTGTCCGCGTAAAGCCGCGACGAAACGACCAACCTTCGCCATCCGCGCCAGGAATTGCCCATCGCCCACCGCACCACGGGCTTGCAACAGCGTGTCGCAGGAGAGACGCGCTCGGGTTCAGGTCAAACATCCTAGCCGCTCCCCAAGCCATCCGCAATCCAACCGCCCATTGGCAAAACCTCACAGCCTCAGAGCCCTGGCCTTTCTATCTGCGCCTAGTAGCTGGCAAGGTGGAGACGCTGAACGGCGCGATCGCGACCGATCATCGGCAGCAGGGCGGCCAGTTCGGGGCCGTGTTCCTCGCCTGTCAGCGCCAGGCGCAGCGGACGGAACACCGCCTTGCCGCCGCGACCGGTGGATAGCTTGATCGCCCGCGTCCACGCGCCCCAGGTGGTGCTGTCCCATGGCTCGGGGGGCAGCAGGTCGAGTGCTTCGGTCAGATATTCGCTCTCGCCTTCGATGATCGGCGGCGTAATGCTGCCGGAGACGACGTCCCACCAATGGCGCGCTTCCGTCAGCAGATCGAGGTTGCCGCGCACCGCCTCCCAGAACGCCGCATTCGCGCCCGCGGGGAGCCGGTCGCGCACCGCTTCGAACGGGGCGGTGTGCAGCGCCTGGCGATTGAGGCGCAGTAGCTGGGTCATGTCGAAACGGGCGGAGGAGCGGGAGATCTTGCCGAGTTCGTAGGTCGCGGCGAGTTCCTCGATCGGGCGCAGCTCGGGCGACAGCGACGAGCCGAGGCGTGCCAGATACGCAACGATGGCGTTTGGCTCCATGCCGTCCTGGCGCAGCGCGCGCAGCGAAAGCCCTTCCAGCCGCTTCGACAGCTTGCCGCCGTCCTGGTCGACCAGCAGCGGCAGATGGGCGAACTTTATTTGGGTCGGATTACCGCCGAGGGCGCGCATCAGGTCGATCTGCACGCCGGTATTGGTGACGTGGTCCTCGCCGCGGATGATGTGCGTAATGTTGGCGTAGAGATCGTCGACGGCGCTGGTGAAGGTGTAGAGCGGCGTGCCGTCGGCACGGATCAGCACCGGATCGGAAACCGTGGGAAGTTTGACCACGCGTTTGCCGAGCACCAGATCGTCCCAATGGATTTCTCCATCGGCGAGGCGAAAACGCCAGTAGGGGCGCTTGCCGCCGGCCTCCGCCTGGGCACGTTGTTCCGGCGTCAGTTTCAGCATGGCGCGGTCGTAGACGGGCGCCAGGCCGCGCTTGAGGCGCTGCTCGCGCTTGGCGCGCAGTTCGTCCTCGGATTCGAAACAGGGATATAGGCAGCCGGCCTTTTTCAGCACTTCGGCCGCCTCTTCATACGCGGCGAGACGTTCCAGTTGCGAAAATGTCTCGTCCCAGGCGATGCCGAGCCAGGCGAGGTCCTGGCGGATGGCGTCCTCGTATTCGGGGCGGGAGCGCTCGCGGTCGGTGTCGTCCAGGCGCAGCAGGAAGCGCGCGCCGGCGTGGCGCGCGAACAGCGCGTTGGCCAGGGCGATGCGCGCGTTGCCGACGTGCAGATAGCCGGTAGGACTGGGGGCGAAGCGGACCTTCATTTCAGTTGTCGGCTTTCGGTTTCCAGTTGCCAGTCGTTACTATTCTTCATCGTCGTCCTCATCGCGCCGTGGATCGAGGCTGCGCCAATCGCACTCGTCGGCGCGTGCCGGCCGATCGGCAAAGTCGGCCAGTTCGTTGGCGCTGTGCCAGCCGTCGTCGCCGGCATCGATAACCTGCGCGTCCTCGCCGTAGGTGAACCAGCGGTTCAATACCTCGCGCGACGGAATGCCCGGCTCGCGGCAGCTCTCGATGCTGTCGCGCACATAGGCGCGGGCGAAGGCGTTGGCTTGCATCAGGGTCAGGAAACCGCCGATTTCCTCGGTGATGCCGTCCTCGGCGCCGCCGGAATGATCCAGGATGCGCACGCGCAAGCCGCCTTCGGGGGCGAACAGGTCACTCATGGGAAAAAGGCCAGGGGGCTCTGCCCCCTGGACCCCC
>JAATGE010000516.1 GCA_015654825.1 Rhodospirillales bacterium | reverse complement strand
TCCTGTACCAATCTCGCAGACCTGTGACTCCGGCCGATTGGCTCGGCGTCAATGCCAGTCTCGGATACAGACAAAATGGGGTCTGGGGCCTACGGCCCCAGCGGGTCCAGGGCAGAGCTTTGGCCTTCACTTTTCGAATCAAACCTTCAGCTTCTTGCTGCCAGAGCTCAGATTTCCTTATGTTCGCGCTTATGGGGCAGAGCCCCTGGCCTTTTTAACCTGCCAAAATCTGCGCCAGGAGCACGAAATTCAGCAACAGCGTCAACGTGGCGGCGGCCGCGGCGACGGTGCTGATCGTTCGGCCGGCGACGAATGCGCCCATGACCTCGGGGCGGCGGCTTAGCAGCAGCAATGCGACCATTGGCACCGGCAGCACGAGGCTCAGCACTACCTGGCTGATGACGAGGCAGCGTGTGGCATCGAGGCCGGCGGCTACGACGATGAAGGCCGGCAGCATGGTTACCAGGCGGCGCAGCCATACCGGGATGCGCCGGCGCAGGAATCCCTGCATGATGAGCTGGCCTGCCATGGTGCCTACGACCGAACTGGAAATGCCGCTGGCCATCAGGGAAATCAGGAAGATGGCGGCGGCGGCGGCGCCGAGCAGGGGGACCAGGGTGTGGTAGGCCGTTTCGATCTCGGCGACCTCCGGGTGGCCGGCGTGGAAGGCGGCGGCGGCCATCATGACCATGGCGGCGTTGACGGCGCCGGCGAATGCGAGGGCGACCACGACCTCGAGGTTCGAGTAGCGCACGAGCTTGCGGCGCTCGGCGTCGTTGCGCGGCAGTG
The DNA here is from genome assembly GCA_015654825.1 of Rhodospirillales bacterium. Classification (GTDB taxonomy): domain Bacteria; phylum Pseudomonadota; class Alphaproteobacteria; order Acetobacterales; family Acetobacteraceae; genus CAJCIS01. The sequence goes on along the minus strand of JAATGE010000516.1, from coordinate 2,674 downwards.
TGCGGGCTTGCGTCAGGCCGGAATGAAGGTAGATCGCGTGCGGCATGACTGTTGCGCCGACGATACCGACGGCCAGGGTGACGGCGCCGCGGTCGGGCAGGCGCGGCACGACGCTGCCGACGATCGTGGCGGCCCAGTCCGGCGGAGTAATGAAAAGCTCGGCGAGGTAGCAGGCGCCGATGGTGAGTACCAGGGCGCCGATCACGAGTTCCAGCGGGCGGAAGCCGCTGCGGTCGAGCATCAGCAGCGCATATGTAATGATTGCGGTGACCGTCATGCCGCCTAGCAGGGGCAGATGCAGCAGCAGGGAAAGGCCGATGGCGCCGCCGAGGAATTCCGCGAGGTCTGTTGCCATGGCGGCGATTTCGCTGGCGCCCCACATTGCCCACACCACCGGGGGCGGGAAATGGATGCGGCAGAGTTCGGCCAGGTTGTGGCCGGTGACGATGCCGATCTTGGCGGACATGGCCTGGAACAGCATGGCGATCAGGTTCGCGGCCAGAACGACCCAGAGCAGCGTGTAGCCGTAGGTGGCGCCGGACTGGATGTTGGTGGCGAAATTACCGGGATCGACATAGGCGACGGAAGCAACGACCGCGGGGCCGCTCAGTTCCAAAATGGCCGGCAGGCCACGCCGGCGGCCGGCCAGCACCTCGCGCACCGCCGCGGTGGTGCGCAGGGTCACGCCGGGCGGGGCGGCGGCGAGGTGGGGGGGGTCGGCGTCCATCTGCGGGGTTAATGTAGCCTTGGCTACAAGCAAATCAACTGCTAGGCCGAACCTTACTGCTTTTTGAACAGGAGGCGGGCTTGTCCGCCACACGGATTGGCGGCCCACGGCCGGAGGCGGCTCGAGTGGGGCTGGAGGCGGCTCCAGGGGCGCTGGAGGCCGAGGAAATCCAGGCGCGGGGGTTTGGCCGGGTGCGGGAGGCGCACGCCGCCGAGCTGCTGGAGGATTACGCCGAGCTGATCGACGACCTGGTGCGCGACGGCGGGCAGGCGCGGGCGACGGAGATCGCGCGGCGGCTGGGGGTTTCGCACGTGACGGCGGTGAAGGCGGTGGCGCGGCTGGAGCGCGAGGGGCTGGCGGTCTCACAGCCGCACCGGGGCGTGAAGCTGACGGAGGAAGGCGCGGCACTGGCGGCGCATGCGCGGGCGCGGCACCGGCTGGTGCTGGATTTGCTGCTGGCGCTGGGGGTGCCGGCGGAGGACGCCAAGGCGGACGCGGAGGGGATCGAGCATCATGTTTCGCCGGCTACGTTGGCGGCTTTTGCCCGGTTTTTGAAAGGGAAGTGAAGGCCAGGGGCTCTGCCCCTGGACCCGTCACGCCGGAGGCGTGCTACGCACCACGGGGACCAGTCCCCAGACCCCATTTTATCTGTTCCGAATTCGACACGTGCTGTGAATTTTCCGGCAGGCTGACCGCGTTGTGGGTCGGCTATGTGAACAGCTATTTGGGATTCATGTAGGCGCCGTAGACCAGCTTCTGGCCTTCCTTCCAGGGGTGGTAGTCGTTGGCGAAATCGATGCGGTCGCGTAGCGTGGGGTGGTCGGTGCGCCAGATGCGCTGGACCCAGCCGGGGTCGGGCACGCCCAGATTGCCGGCCTGGAGTTTTACGAAGGCGCTGGCGGCGGCGTCGTTGTCCTGGGTCAGTTCCAGGCCGAAACGGTCGGCTTCGTGCTCGATCGACTGGGTGGTCAGGTTCAGCACCGGTGTCAGCACGAATATCGCGATGGAGAAGGTCGCGGTCAGCAGCGGGATCGAGGCGGGATCGGCCAGGCCGCTGACGCCGAAGCGGGCGCCCCAGCGGCGCAGCACGTATTTTCCGAGCCGGTCCGCGGTGAAGAACCCGGCCAGCAGCAGCACGGCGAGAATGCCGACAAGCTTCCAGACGTCATCCAGCAGATAGTGTTTCATTTCGTGGCCGAGCACGAATTTGATCTGCCTTTCGTCGAAACCCTTCACCAGCGTGTCGAACAGTACGATTTCGCGGGTGCCGAACAGGCCGGTCACGTAGGCGCCTGGCGCCTTGGAGGTTCTGCTCTGGTCCATCACCCAGATCGGTGCGTCGCCGAGGCCGACGCGCAACGTTTCCGCGCGCAGCACGGATTCGAGCCGCTTGTCCTGCATGGGGGCAAAAACATTGAATAATGGCGTAATGAAAACCGGGCTGATGGCGACGAAGAGGACGACCAGCGGGAGCAGCGCGGCGGTTGCCCACAGCCACCATCTTTGCGACAGACGGGTAAGGCGATACGGGATCCACGCCACCAGCAGGGTCAGCACGCCATAGACCGCCAGCGAGACGGTCTGGTCCCTAAGCCAGTGCGGGGCGGTCTCGGTGGAAATGCCGTATTTGTGGGGCAGCCAGAACGTTTCGAGCCAGGCCACCGGGAGGCCGATCAGCGTTGCCAGCGCGCCGTAGAACAGCACGGTCAGGGAGACTGTCCAGAACCAGCGGCCGAAGCTGATGCGGGCCGCGAAATCGCGCAGCCGCGCCGCCCATCCGGTGGCCAGGAAGAGCGCCGCTACGGCGAGGCCGAAGGCGAAATCGAACAGGAAGAAGAAGTCGCGGCCGTGCTGGTAGGCGATGGCGGCCGGGGTTGCGTCCGGCACCGGTATGGTGGCCCAGGCGGGTGCTGCCAGCAGGGCGATGGTGAGGAACCGGGTAAATTT
>JAATGE010000039.1 GCA_015654825.1 Rhodospirillales bacterium | reverse complement strand
GAGAGCGCTGCGCGGCTTGCTCGGAGTTCCCCGGCGCAGCCATCACATAAAATTCCAAGCTTCGCCGGTCCCTCCAATGGATGGGGGTCTGGGGCCTCAGGCCCCAGCGGGTCCAGGGCAGAGCCCTGGCCTTCCTTCTCCCTTGCGAAAGCGCGCCCAACAAGTCTATATTGAATGAACATTCAGAATATGGTGAGTGGCATGAGCGCGGCACTCTCGGCCCAGCGGTTCCACCCGGCGGATGCCGACACCTACCCGCGCGGCCTGCCGCCCTGGACCTACAATAACCCCGCCATTGCCCGCCTGGAGCATCAGCGCGTGCTGCTGCCGAGCTGGCAAATCGTCTGCCATATCAACGACATCCCGCAGCAAGGCGACTACATTACGTTCGATCTCGGCCCCGATAGCGTGGTCGCGCTGCGCGACCGCGAGGGCGCGATCCAGGCCTATCACAATGTGTGCCGCCACCGCGCGGCCCGCCTGCTGGAGGGTGCCGGCGCCTGTCCTGGCTCGATCACCTGTCCCTACCACGGCTGGACCTACAATCTCGACGGCTCCCTGCGCGGCACGCCGGTGCGCGAATCCTTCCCGAACCTGGATCGCGCGGAGCACGGCTTACTGAAGGTGCGCATGGAAATCATGGCCGGCTTCGTGTTTGTTTGCCTGGCCGGCGACCCGCCAACGCCCGCCTCGATGTGGGGCGACATGCTGGACGATTTCGCGCCTTACCAGTTCGAGAAGATGCAGCCGCTGGCGCCCATGTACTACGAAGATTGGGACGTGGACTGGAAGGTGGCAATGGACAACTACCTCGAATCCTACCACGTGCCGATCGGCCATCCCGGCCTTTCGCGCATGTTCACGCCGGATTACGATGACCAGTTGAACCTGCCCACCGGGGTCGCGCGCGGTGTGGGCTGGATGCGGCCGCAACCGTCATCGAAATGGTCCGAGTGGCGCTACCAGGCCATGGTGGAGGGCCTGACAGCACATTTGCCCGAAGCGAGCCGGAAATGCTGGCGGTTCTACAGCATGCTGCCCAATCTCGGCATCGATGTGTATCCGGACCAGATGGATTTCTTCCAGGTTCTGCCGCGCGGCCCCGGCAAATGCACGATCCGCGGTGGCACATACGGGCTGCCGGACGACCGGCGCGAAATGCGCGTGCTGCGCTATTTGAATGCGCGCATCAACCGCCAGGTGCAGCGGGAAGACGACGATCTGTGCCGCCGCGTTCAACGCGGCCTGGGATCAAGTTTCTACAAGCCGGGGCCACTGTCCACGCACGAGGTTTGCGTGCTGCAGTTTCATGACATGATCAGGGAGCGCATTCCAGCAACGTTGCAGGCTGTTCCGCCAAATAGTTTGATTTAGGCCGCATCCTTCAGTGGGGCCCGGGACTAATCCTGCGCTGACTCACGCCCGCGTTCGCTCAGTTGGAAATTGTTCTCGTAGGCCGCGAACCTTCGCACGAGCTCATCGACGCCATACGCGCTGGTTTCGATATCGGTATCGTTCCCTACAGCCTGGTCAAGCAACGCTCTAGGGACAATGAAGAATCGGCGCAGCGAACCCGCTTCCTCTGAAACGGCAACGATCGCCAGCCAGTCGAAAGCATCCAAAGCCGGGTAGCTCGCAGACGTCGTCATTCGCCTGGACATGGCCGATTTCACCACTATCCGTTGCGGATCACGTCCGGCCGGCTGGGCGAGAACATCGTACCCACGCCAGTAATTCGGCACGCTCAACGCCGGCACGCCGGCCAATGTCAGTTCCGCGGCAACCAGCATTTCGCAGGCACCATCAATCTGACTTGCTGCCTGGCTCGGCGGCTGCAGAGCCAACCTCGCGGCCGTTTCACGGCGGGTTTTAGGTTCCTGTGCGGCCGTTCCCAATTTCGAAAACTGCGCCGGAAATACCGAGCGCAAATAAGCCTGGCAACGCAAGCGCGCCGCCACCCGGTTCACATTCTCCTCCTCCTTGAACGCAATCTCCTGCCACATCATTTCCAGCGCGCCGATCAAGCCGAGCGCGACCGCATCCGCATCGAGATGCCCGGCGCCCGTCTGCGCAATCAGCCGCGCCACGAGATCACGCACCAAATCCGCGAACGCCAGGTCGCGCTTGCCGCAGATCGTGTAATATTCGCGCCGGCTGCTCGCCTCGCCCCAGAACGCATACCACACCGAAACCTTGCGTGGGCTGGCAATATCCGGATCGAGATACAGTTCGATCAGACGCTCAAGCGCGACCACCGGGTTATCACGCAGCGCCGCCAGTGGCGCCAGCACACGCTCGTCGAATTCCGACGCCAGTTGATCCAGCGCGGCCACCAGCCGCGCTGCCTTGGTCTCGAAATAGAAGTTTACGATCCCCGGGGCCATGTCCGCGATCGCCACCACCTTGTCGATTGGGTTGCGTGACGGACCGTTCAGGTACAGTGCGGAAATGCAGGCCTCGATCAGCTTCTGCCGCTGCCGCGTGCGCGACAGTTTTTCGCCGGTCCGCGGCGGAGGGGAAACAACCTGATCCGTTGCCATTCTGCTGCCGTACCGCGGTGATGCGTCGGCTGCCATCATGCAAGAACCACCACCACCAGGCAAGTGCCGCGCCCGGAGGAATGGCCAACCGCATTTGGAGTTCTCTTGCCCTGACAATCGAGTTGGGGCGCCTCGACCCAAAACGCAGGCCCAACAAACAAAAGTTTTTTGGTTCTTTTTTCAAAAAAGAACAAAAAAAGCACTTCTTTTTGAAAAAAGAAGCAAAAACTTTTGTTAATTGTTTCGTGTACGACGATGTCGGTTGGAGTCAGTACTGGGATTTTCAAATGCTATTATGCTCCTGAAGGGATGCTTCATTCGCCGGTCTTGATACGGGTCCAACTGCGGGTGCGCAACCGTTCCGTGGCGGCGCTGACCTCGCGTGACGGATAGAGCCGTTTGGCCATTGCCGCCGTGGGATAGATCGCCGGGTTGCTCAGTATGTCCGGCGCCACGTAGGCGTTGGCCGCCAGATTGTCATTGCCGTAATGGATCTCGTTCGTGGTGTCCGCGATTACCTTCGGTTCCAGCATGTAATTCAGAAATCGATACGCGGCCTCCGGGTGCGGGGCGCCGGCCGGCATCAGCCAGGCGTCATACCACACATTCGCACCCTCCCGCGGAACGGTGAAGGCTAGGTTGATCGTAACGCCGGCGGCCTTGGCGCGCGCCAACGCGGTTTCGTAGTCGCCGGACCAGGACATTGCAATGCACAACTCCTTGTTCGGCAATGCATTCATGAATCCTTCGGAATCGAACGTGCGCACGTACGGGCGCACCGCAAGCAACAGCTTCTCCGCCGCCTTGAAATCCTCCGGCTTCTGGGTGTTGGGATCAAGGTGCAAGTAGTTCAGCGCCAGTTGCAGCACATCCTCGGCATTGTCCATGAAGCTGACGCCGCAATCGGCGAACTTTGCAATGAGTTCGGGTTTGAAGATCATGTCCAGGCTGTCCACCGGGGCATCCGGCATGCGCGCCTTGATCAAATCCACATTGTAGGCGAACCCGTTGACGCCGCGCAGATACGGCACCGAGTGCGCATTGCCCGGATCGAACTCCGCGATCACCGCCAGTATGGCGGGGTCGAGATTTTTCCAGTTCGGCAGCTTGCTCCTGTCCAGCACCTGGTACACGCCGGCCTTGATCTGCCGGCTGAAAAAATCCGTCGACGTCGTCACCAGATCATAGCCGGAGTCGCCGGCCATCACTTTTGCCTCCAGCCCCGCGTCGGAATCGTAGGTGTCGTAGACGACTTTGATGCCAGCGGCCTGTTCAAACGCAGGCACCGTTCCTTTGCCGATATAGTCGGCCCAGTTGTAGATGTTCAGTTGCGCGTCCTCCGCAGACGCCCGCATCGCCCACGGCCCGCACAGGGCGGCCAGCACCCCGCCACGTATCAAGATCGCCCGCGCGGCCCCCATGCACCCACCTCCCAATTGCCCCGATCCGGCGCGCCACAAACTGTACCCAAGTAATGCTATTCATCCCGAGCCACTGCTGCAACGCCACAATGGCTCCGGCAGGCAGGGCGTGTTATATCATTGGAAAGGCGCGGCGGGTCATCCCCGCCCACGGCGTAGCTTCTGTAATCGACCTGTCGGCAAGGGGCAGAACTGGGCAAACATGGCAGACGCATCGGATATGCCGGAGATCGCGATCGCGCCGGACGGCGCCACCTTGCTCGTGCTGTTTCCCGACGCAGACCCGTTGCCCATCCACCCGCTGTGGTTGCGCGAGCGCTGCAGCGACGCAGCCAGCCTGGATGCGCAGACGGAACAGCGTCTTTACAACCCGTCCGATCTCGATCCTGCCGCCACTATCTCCCAAATCACGAAAACCGGTGCCGGCGGGTTTCAGGTCGCCTTCCGCGATGGCGGCTCAGGTTGTTTCACTCCCGCGGCAATACGCGCCGAGCTACCGACATGTGTCGACGCAATCCTGCCCCCGCCGGTACCATGGAGTGCCGCCAGCCCGCCGCCGCGATCCATCGACTGGCGCACCTGCCTGGAGGCGGCCGTGCAGGTAGCCGCGCTGCACGACTTCCTCGTTCATGGCTATATCATCCTTTGCAACGTGCCGTCGCGAGCCGGCGCGGTTCTGGACGTGGCACGCCGCTTCGGCTTTCCGCGGGAAACCAATTTCGGTATGCTGTTCGATGTGCGCTCGGTGCCACACGCCAACGATCTGGCCAACACTTCCCTGCCGCTCGATCCGCACACGGACAATCCCTATCGCGCTCCGGTGCCGGGCATTCAATTGTTGCACTGCCTTACCAACCGCACGCCTGGTGGCCTTTCCACCCTGGTGGACGGGCTCGCGGTCGCCGAAGTTCTTCGCGCCGAAGCCCCGCCGCTGTTCGAAATCCTGACGCGCACGCCGGTGCGCTTTCGCTACGTCGACGCCGAAACTGAGCTTGTGGCCCACGCGCCCCTCATCGAACTCCATGCCGCCGGCCATTTTGCCGCCATCCATTACAGTCCGCGGCTCGATTTCGTTCCGCTACTCTCGTCACAGACATTGGACCTTTTCTATGAGGCACGACGGCTTTTGGACGCAATGCTGAAATCCTCAAAATTCGAGCGCCGTTTCCGCCTCGATGACGGCGACCTGATGATGTTCGACAATCGCCGCCTGCTGCACGGCCGCACCGGCTTCGATCCCAGCGCGGGCCTGCGCCACCTGCAAGGTTGCTATATCGATGCGGACGGCCCACGCAGCCGGTACCGCGTGCTGCGCCGGAAACTTCCATGAAACAGGTCCAATTCCGCCAAATGAGGCATGGCACCGCGAACGAATACCGCATGCTTGGCGATCTGGAGCAAACCTATGCGGCCGCCTTGCCGCAACGCCTGATGCAGGCCATGGAACTTCTGGGCGACTCGCTGCAGGGCTACCAGGTGAGCCGCCTGCAACACTCCCTGCAGGCCGCCACCCGCGCGGAGCGCGACGGCGCCGACGAGGAATTGATCGCGGCCGCCCTGCTGCACGATATCGGCGACGATCTCGCCCCCCACAACCATGCCGCCTTTGCCGCCGAAATCCTGCGGCCGTATGTGCGCCCGGAAGTCACCTGGATCGTAGCGCAGCACGGCCTGTTCCAGGCCTACTACTACGCGCATCACACCGGCGGCGACCGCCATGCGCGGGAGGCACTGCGTGGGCACGAATGGTTCGATGCTTGCGCTTCGTTCTGCGAAAAGTGGGATCAGTCTTCGTTTGATCCGGACTACGATACACTGCCGCTGAGCCACTTCGCACCGCTTGTATACCAATTATTTCAGACACCAAAAAAACGACAGTAAAAAGGCCAGGGGCTCTGCCCCTGGACCCCGCTGGGGCCAGTAGGCCCCAGACCCCGTTAATTTAAGAGACTAACAGGATTGCTGAGTCGGCGCTGAAAGTGACGTAGACTTCGTCGCTCCAGTCGATCGACCATTCCGATGTACGTCTTACGTTCTGCGCGCTGACGGTGATCAGTTTCCCGCTCTCCGTCTTTACCCGGTAGACGGAGTGATTGCCGAGGTAGCCGAGCTCCCAAACCACGCCTTTGACGCAATTCATCCCCGACTCAAGCGACGGCGTCTTGCTGAGCCTGATTTTCTCCGGCCTTACCGCCAGGCACACGCGCTGTGCGAGACTGAAACGGCCGCGGTCGTCGACCATTAGGTCCTGGTCCAGTTCGGCGCTCCGCACCTTGATGCGGCCGGTCGTGCACTCGGTAATCGTCGACTCGAACAAATTGGTGCTGCCGACAAAATTCGCGACAAACCGGCTTTGCGGAAATTCATACACCTCGGGCGGCGTTCCCACCTGCACCACGCGGCCACGATCCATGACCGCGATTCGCGTGGAAAGTGCCATCGCCTCCTCCTGGTCGTGCGTCACGATTACGAACGTCACACCCACCTTGTACTGGATATCCATCAGCTCGAACTGCGTCTGCTCACGCAATTTCTTGTCCAGTGCGCTCAAGGGTTCATCCAGCAGCAGCACTTTTGGGCGGCGGATCAGCGCACGTGCCAGGGCCACGCGCTGCTTTTGTCCGCCCGAAAGCTGGTGCGGCCTGCGCCCGCCGAGTGTGCCCAGTTGCACCATTTCCAACGCCTCATGCACACGCTGTTTGCGCTCCGCATCGGTGATCGGCAGGCGGCGCAGGCCGTAGCCGATATTCTTCTCGACGCTCATGTGCGGAAACAGCGCGTAGGACTGGAACATCATGTTTACCGGGCGCGCGTGGGGCGGCACGTTCTTCATGTCCGCATCGTCGATCGTGATACGGCCCATGCTGGGGCTGGTAAATCCCGCGAGCATGCGAAGCAGCGTCGTCTTGCCGCAGCCGGAGCCGCCGACAAGGGCAAACATTTCGCCCTTGTAGATCTTCAGGCTTACACCATCCACGGCCGTAACGTGATCGTATGTCTTACTGACATTATCGATGATGATCTGCGGCGTCGCCTCCGGATCAAGCCAAGGCCGATCAGCCAGCGCCTGCTGCAGAGCACTAATCATAAATATGTGTTGCCCCCAATTGATGGGGGTCTGGGGCCTCAGGCCCCAGCGGGTCCAGGGCAGAGCCCTGGCCTTTCTTTCTTGTCATCCCCCTACCGATCCCCGGGCGGCGTAAGCCTGCGCCGTTCCGGTGCAAAGAACGGCTTTTCGGTGACCACGGCGCGCGCCACGCGCCGTTCCCACACCAGTTCGCGGCACAGGTAAATCTCCGCCCAGAATTGCCGACCCATATCGAAGTAGGGCGCATCCACCATGGCAAGGGCAATGTTGCGTTTGCAGGTGGGCGACCACATGGCGGAGGTTATCGCGCCGATCTGGCGCCGGCAATGCCGGTCCGCATAGAGCAGCGCTTTCTCCGCCGGCTTGTTGCCTTCGATGTCCAGCCCCACCAGGCGTCGCCGTGGCCCGCTTCGTTGTTCTTCAACCAGGGAGCGCCGACCATTGAAATGACCTTTTTTCAAATCCACCAGCCACTCCAGGCCGAGCTCGTACGGCGAGCGGTCACGACCGATATGCACTGTCGTTTCTGACGAAACAAAATCCAGGTTCGGCATAATGAACCCGGCTTCGATGCGTGCCATGTTCAGCGCCTGCGAGCCGATCGGGCGGATGCCGCGCGAGGATCCGGCTGCCATCAGGCGGTCCCACACGAATTCGGCATCCGAGGGGCTCATCCATAGTTCGTAGCCAAGATCGCCGGTAAAACCGGTGCGTGATACGGTGATCGGGCGATCGTCGAGCATGAACTGCCCGATATCGAACGACTTCAGCCGCTCCACACCGGCCAGGCCGGTTGATTTCAGCACGCCGCACGATGTCGGGCCCTGCAACGAAAGTGCCGCGATCGTTTCGGTGATCTCGATAACCGCGACGTCAAATCCGATGGAACTGTCGAGCAGCCAGTTCAATTGCCGCTCTGCCGTGCAAAGCAGGAACTCGGCCGCGCCGAGGCGGAAAATCGTGCCGTCATCGATGACATGGCCGGCATCGTTGCACCACACCGTGTAGGCGACACGGTTGGGTTTCAGCTTGCGCACATCGCGTGTTACCAGCCGGTTCAGGTAACGCTCCGCGTCCGCGCCGGTGATGCGGTATTTGACCATCGGTGTCAGATCGTACACCGAACAGGTATTGCGGATCGCGAAATATTCCTGTTCGACCGTGGTGTAGATGTCCACGGTTGTATAGCCGGCCCAGGGGACGAACTGATCCACACGGCTTGCGGCGCGGGTGCGGGCATGAAACGGCGTGGGCAGCAGCGGCTGCAGGAAAGCCTGGGTTTCGGTCCCGCTCATCTCATGCGGCCTTTTTCAGCACCTGCCGGGCGGCATTGCGCCCGGCTACTCCCATGACGCCGCCACCGGGGTGCGAACCGGCGCCGCACAGAAAAAGGCCTGCCACAGGGGCCTGGTATTGTGCCGCGTGCGGCACTGGCCGCACCATAAAGAATTGGTCGAACGCCAGCTCGCCATGGTGCCAGTGCCCGCCGGCGACGCCGAACAGCCGCTCGATATCGGCGGGGGTCAGCAACTCCGCTGCAACGATTAGCTTGCGCAAGCCGGGCGCCCGGACCTCGATAGTATCGAGGATGCGATCGAGAAACACCTGCCTTGCCGCGTCCCAGCCGCGTTTTGGCGCGAAAGGTGCGTACTGTACGATGGCCGAAATCACGTGGTGTCCCGCGGGCGCCAGTGCAACATCGTTCGCCGTCGGCACCACGATTTCGATCGCCGGTGCTTCCGAACATTCGCCATATTTGCTTGGATTGAAGGCATTCTCGATATAGTCGAGTGATGGCGCGATGATCAGCCGTCCACGCAAGCCATCCTCGTCGACTCCCGTGAATGAAGGCGGCCCCGACAAGGCCAGATGCAGTTTGGCAGTCAGGCCACGGTGGCGGAAATGATCGATGCGCCGCACGAACCCGGTGTCCAGATGCTCCACGCCGAGCAGGTTCAGGAAAGTCGTGCGAGGGTCGGCGCTGGAAATGACCGTGCCGGCCTCGATCGTTTTTCCATCCGCCAGGATCACGCCGGCAGCGCGGTCCTCCCGCACAACGATGCGATCCACGCGCGTGCCGGTGCGGATTTCGGCGCCGACGGCCCGTGCGGCGCCGGCCAGCGCGTC
>JAATGE010000326.1 GCA_015654825.1 Rhodospirillales bacterium | reverse complement strand
GGTTCGATACGGATAGTTAAGGCCAGGGCTCTGCCCTGGACCCGCTGGGGCCAGTAGGCCCCAGGCCCCGTTTTTTCTGTTCCGAGTCTGGTATTGGCTGCGAGCGCGCCGCTAAATCCAACGTTTCGCTAGACCGTACAGAAGATTCCCGCCGCGCAGCGCGTACGACAGCGGCGGCACGCCGTCGTGCGAAGCACGCTGTCGCGTGACGGGGGTCCAGGGGGCGGAGCCCCTGGTCGGCGAAGCCATTTTATTCCAACTCGTTGCCTCCGCCCGATAACGGATGCTGCCGCCGTGCCGCGCGTGGCACCCGTGGCCTTCCCTTGCCTGCTTTGCTTCTGCTGCCTAGGAACGCGCCGCACGATCAGCAGGAGGATACGAATGCAGCTCCATGAGGTGAGGGTTCACCCCTCGAAATCGAATTTGAAGCGGGACGACCAACTCGCGTGGAAGATCGCGGCGGTGGCGGCCGACAAGGTTGCCGTCGACCGCGAGGTCACCGACATGATCATCAATCGCATAATCGATAATGCGTCGGTCGCGATTGCCAGCGTGAACCGCCACCCGGCGATTTCGGCGCGCGACATGGCGCTCGGCCACGCGCGCAAGGGCGGCGCCACTTTATTCGGCGTGGCGCCCGGCAGGCGCGTCAGCCCGGAATGGGCCGCGTGGGCGAATGGAACCGCGGTGCGCGAACTGGATTATCACGATACGTTCCTGGCGGCCGATTACAGCCACCCGGGCGACAACATTCCGCCGATCCTGGCGGTGGCGCAGACGTTGGAGAAATCGGGCCGCGATCTGATCCGCGGTATCGCCACCGGCTACGAAATCCAGATCGATCTGGTGCGCGCGCTCTGCCTGCACGAGTTCAAGAAGGACCACATCGCGCATCTCTGCCCGGCGCAGGCGGCCGGTATCGGCACGCTTCTGAAACTGCCGCAGGAGGTGATTTTCCAGGCCGTGCAGCAGGCGGTGCATGTCAGCTTTTCGACACGCCAAAGCCGCAAGGGCGAAATTTCGAGCTGGAAGGCATTCGCGCCGGCGCATGCCGGCAAGCTCGCGATCGAGGCCGTGGATCGCTGCATGCGCGGCGAGGGCGCGCCGAGCCCGATCTATGAAGGCGAGGACAGCGTGATTGCCTGGATGCTCGCGGGCCCGAAGGCCGAGTACCAGGTGCCGTTGCCCGCGCCGGGCGAAGCCAAGCGCGCGATCCTCGATAGTTTCACCAAGGAGCACAGCGCCGAATACCAGAGCCAGGCGCTGATCGACCTGGCGTTCAAGCTGCGCGAGCGCATCGGCGATCTGGCGGATGTGGAGAAGATCATCCTGCATACCAGCCACCATACGCACTACGTGATCGGCACCGGCGCCAACGATCCGCAGAAGATGGACCCGCATGCCAGCCGCGAAACGCTCGATCATTCGATCATGTACATCTTCGCCGTGGCGCTGGAGGACGGGCGCTGGCACCACGTGGACAGTTATGCGCCGAAGCGCGCCCAGCGGCCTTCGACCGTGGCGCTGTGGCACAAGATCGAAACCCGCGAGGATCCGGAGTGGACGCGGCGCTACCACGCAACCGATCCGAAGCAGATGGCGTTCGGTGCCCGCGTCGAGGTCGTGATGAAGAACGGCGAGCGCATCGTCGACGAACTGGCGATCGCCAACGCCCATCCGCTCGGCGCGCATCCGTTCAAACGCGCCGACTACATCCGCAAGTTCGAGACGCTGACCGACGGCCTGATCAGCGCGCGGGAAAGCGCGCGCTTCCTCGATGCGGTGCAGAGTCTGCCGCGCCTGGCAGCGGGAGAACTCGCGAGCCTGAACGTGTCGATGCCGGCGGGACGGCTTTTGGTGGGCAAGCCGGGAATTTTTTAGAAGAAAAAAATCAGGGGGCTTTGCCCCCTTCAATCCCACCGGTGCCCGACGCCGGAGCAGATGCGAGGCGTCGGGCGTCAGTTGTCGGATTTCGAAAAGCTGCTGTGTGCAGGCCTATTTCTCACGACTGACGAGTGATGGAGGAGGGCTGGGCGCGGGCCGTGGAACGGTCCCGGGCCTGGTCGCGGGGTGGATCCGCAGGCGTTTTTTGCTGTGCCGAGGCTGCGACGCATGTCGTAATTTGATTGACACAATCGCACCGCACGGTGAATAGCGGATTTTGGCGCTTGCACGCGATTCGCGTCTCACCGATGCAGGCAAGCGCGAAGTTGGGAGCAACGGTCGATCTACGCGCCACTGCCCTTTGACGACTCGCCGACACGTCCACGGGTGCCTGCCACTTTGGCGGTGCCCACGATCCCGTCCCTGTGTGCAGCGCACACGGCGCGGCGATGGATGGAACCGGCGGCGCAAGGGATCGATGGGGACAGCGCGTCACATCTCGGCAGACCAAACAGGAGAGAACTTTACGATGAGCAGTGAAGAAAGCAGCGACACGCCACGCGAAGCGGCGATGGCCATACGCACCACCACACGTCGCGCCGGCAAGGGTCGCACCCCCGCCGCGGCGAAGAAGGCGAGCGGGCGCACCGCAAAGGCCGTGAAGGCGCCAGCGAAGAAGGCTGCGGCAAAGAAGGCTGCCGCGCCGAAGAAGGCCACCGCGGCGAAGAAGCCCGGGCGCAAGCCGGCGGCCAAGAAGGTTGCGGCGCCGAAGAAGACGGCTGGCCGGCCGGCTGCAAAGAAAGCCGCGGCACCGAAAAAGGCTGCCGCGCCGAAAAAGGCCGCCGCGAAGAAAGTGGGCGCACGGAAAGTTGGGCGTCCGCCGAAAGCCGCGGCCGCGGCGCCAGCGAAACGTGGTGTCGGCCGTCCGCGCAAGGTGCCGGTCGCCGTTGCTGCGCCGGCGAAAAAGCCCGGTCGTCGTCCGGCTGCCGCTGCCGCTGTGAACGGTACTGGAAAGCCAGGCCGCAAGCCGCGCGCCGTCAAGGCGGTGAAACCCGCGACGACGCGCAAGCCGCGCGTGCCGCGCGTTGTTGCCGCGGAAGCGCCGGCGCCGAAGCGTCGGGGCCGCCGTCCCGCTGCCGAAAAGACTATCGAATCCGCCGCGCCCGCGCCGGAAGTGCATGCCGAGCCGGACGAGACCAGCTCGGGCGATTAGTTAGCCCAGGCGGCCCGGCGCGTACCGCCGGGCCCGGTGACACGCGGCGGGCGGCCAATGCGCCACCCGCCGGAAATGACGGCCTGAAGTTTCCGCAAGGCGGCTTCAGGCCGTTTTTTATGCGCGTGGCCCAATGTCGAATGCGGAGCCGATAAAATTGAGGTGTGGGGCCTGAGGCCCCAGCGGGTCAGGGAGGGGAATCGCATTTGGAATTTTCTTGGCATGACATTCGAGCTGGACACTTCGACCCGAAACGAAAGCCAAATTAACAAAAGTTGTTTGGTTCTTTTTTTCAAAAAAGAACAAGAAAAAGTACTTCTTTTTGAAAAAAGAAGCAAAAACTTTTGTTAATTGTTCCTTGTTCGCCGACGTCAGTTGGAGCGGGCGCTGGCGGTTTTCAAATGCGATTTCCTGCGGGTCCAGGGCAGAGCCCTGGCCTTAAATCCGCGTAGCAATGCTGCGTGGCGTATTTCGTGTGTCGGTGAACCGTCCGCTCGCACCGTAGCGCGTGCCGGCCTGTGCGCCGCGCGCTGCGCGCGCCACCAGCTCCAGCACGCGGCGCTGCACGCGCATGGCGCGGTTCAGCAGCTTGCGGTTCTGCTCCGCGAGTTCGCCGAGCTGGCGCAGATCGTTTTGCGGCGCGTCGGTCTCGGGCGCGGCGCGCCAGGCGGCGGCGAGCGCGTCGGCGGCCGCATGTTTCGGCGCCAGCAGGGCGCCGGCGCGGGCGAAATCCATGGCGTTCAGTGCCGCGTTTTCCTCGGTCAGCAATTTCGCGCCGCGCGACGTCGCG
>JAATGE010000547.1 GCA_015654825.1 Rhodospirillales bacterium | reverse complement strand
GCTGACTGCCGCATTGATGGCGGTGCTCGGCCTGCTGATCCAGCGCCTGGTGCTGCGGCCGCTGCTGAACCAGTCGCCGATGACGCTGTTCACCGCGACGCTCGGGGTATCGTACATCATCGATGGCGTGGCGCAGCTGGCCTGGGGCACCGAAGTGCACGGGTTGGATATCGGCATCGACGACACACCGATCGATGTCGGCAGCGTAACCGTCAGCAGCTTCGATCTCGCCGCGGCCGGTATCGCCGGCGCCATGGTGGTTCTGCTGCTGCTATTCTTTCGCTACACGCGGCTCGGGCTCACGTTTCGCGCGGCGGCGGACGATAGTTTTGCCGCGATCGCGGTCGGATTGAACCTGGACCGCATCCTGCTCGCGGTATGGACTGCCGCCGGCATTGTCGCGCTTGTGGCCGGTCTGTTGTGGGGCGCCCGACTGGGCGTGCAGTTCTCGCTCTCGCTGATCGTGCTGAAGGCGCTGCCGGTGTTGGTGCTGGGCGGCTTCGATTCGATCGCCGGCGCGATCGTCGGCGGCCTCATCGTCGGCGCGGTGGAGAAGCTCGCCGAGGTGTTCCTCGGCGATTATGTCGGTGGCGGCATCGAGGGCTGGATCGCCTATGTCGCGGCCCTTGGCTTCCTGCTGGTGCGGCCCGCCGGAATGTTCGGGCAGCGGCTGGTGGAGCGGGCATGAGCGACGTTGCGATATCGCTATCGACCGGGCGCCGCCTGGCGCCGCCTCTCGGCCTCGGCACCACGCTGGTGTTGGCGTACGGCATCGTGCCGCTGTTCGGCACGGAATATCTGTTTGATGCGATCCTGACACCGTTCCTCGCGTTGTCGCTCGCGGCGCTGGGCCTTAATATCCTCGCCGGATATGCTGGCCAGATATCGCTCGGTTCCTCTTCATTCATGGCGATCGGCGCCTATGCCGCCTATAATCTTATGCTGCGCGTGCCGGCATTGCCGATGCTGCTGGACCTCGTGCTGGCCGGCGCCATTACGGCGGCGGGCGGCTTCTACCTCGCGGTTTCGACATTGGCGGCTCAGTTTTTCGTGCCCTGGGTGCTGAACAAATTCGGCTGGTTCTCGAACAACGATCCGTCCGGGGTCATTTCTACGCCGGCCCCCTCGATCGGGCCGGTCGTGTTCGACACCTCGCGCGGCCGCTACCTGTTCTGCCTGGTCGTGGTGACGGCAGCCCTGTTGCTTGCCTGGCGCCTGGTCGGCTCCCGCACCGGCCGTAATTTCATCGCCATCCGCGATCATGAAACGGCGGCGCGCATCGTCGGTATTCCGGTGCTCAGAACGAAACTGATCGCCTTTGCGGCCTCCTCCTTCATCATTGGCATCGCCGGCGTGCTGTGGGCATTTGCCTACCTGCGCACAGTGGAGCCGAACGGCTTCGATCTTGACCGGTCGTTCCAGATACTTTTCATCGTGATCCTGGGCGGCCTCGCCTCCCTGCGCGGTGCGTTCCTGGGTGCCGCGCTGATGGTGACGTTCCCGCTACTGCTTGCGCGCGCCGGGCAGGCGGCGCTCGGCACGGTGTTCGACTCTGGCATGCTGGAAATGAGCCAGCGCATCCTGATCGGCCTGCTGATTATCGTTTTCCTGATCTACGAACCGGCCGGGCTTGCGGCACTGCTCGACCGGCTGCGCTTTCGGAGTGCTCGGGCGTGAAACGAAGTAATCAAGGCCAGGGCTCTGCCCTGGACCCGCCGGGGCCTGAGGCCCCAGACCCCCGATACTGGGGGGAAACGGCGAAGCCTGAAAAGTTGTGTTGGTACGGGGTTCGCCGAGGAGACGATGAAAAGCCGCGCAGCGCTAAATGGGGTCTGGGGACTTGTCCCCAGCGGGTCCATGGCAGAGCCCAGGCCTTCCGTCGCTTCTCTCTCGCCTCTACCCAGCGCTCATGGGGCGGACCCCCTGGCCTGCTTCGGAGCCGTCGCCATGACTGAAGCCTCGCCGATCATTGCGATCGACGCCCTCCACGTCACCTACAACCACGCCATCGTGGCCCTGGCAGGCGCCTCGTTGAAGGTATGGCCGGGCGAGATCGTCGCTGTACTCGGCGCGAACGGCGCCGGCAAGTCCACCACGCTACGTGCCGTTTCCAACCTGTTGCCACCGCAGCGCGGTCGGGTGACATCCGGAAAGATCCTGTTCGAGGGCCGCGATATCACGCATCTCCCGGCGTACCGCATCGTGCGCCGCGGCCTGGTACAGGTGCTGGAGGGAAGGCATTGCTTCCGCAGCCTGACCATTGAGGAGAACCTGTGGACCGGCGCTGCCGCTGTCGGCACGGGTAGTCGCGATGCGCGGCATGACCTGGATCGGGTCTATGATATTTTCCCCGCACTGCGCGACAAGCGGCGGCTGCCGGCCGGTCTTGCCTCCGGAGGCGAGCAGCAAATGACTGCGATCGGCCGTGCGCTGATGTCGCGTCCGCGCATGCTGGTGCTGGACGAGCCCTCGATGGGGCTCGCGCCGCGGATTGTCGAGGAAGTATTCAGGGCTCTGCAGCGCCTGAATGCCGGGACCGGACTTTCCATTCTTGTGGCGGAGCAGAATTCCAACGTGGCGCTGCGCTATGCCGGGCGCGCGTACGTGCTGGAGCATGGCGAGGTCGTGTTGGAGGGTGCCGCGGAGACGCTTCGGCAACGCGACGATATCAAGACATTTTACCTCGGTCTTGCCGATCGCCGTCACCCGACCGGCGCGGTTGCCGAAGCGGTCTGACACGATACCATAACACAACAATAGGAGCTCGATATGAGTGCAGCGCTGCAAATCGGTACCGCGATACCCCGTCCGGTCGGGGTGCCCGGGTTTGCGCGGCCCGCGCAATGGGCACATGTCATTGGCGACGACGCAGAGGCGGTCGCCATCGCCACGGCGCTGGCCGAACGATTTGCCGCAGGGGCGTCGCAGCGTGACCGCCACCGCATTCTGCCGTTGCAGGAACTCGACGCCTTTTCGCAAAGCGGACTATGGTCGATCAATGTGCCGCGCGCCTTCGGCGGCCCGGAACTGTCCTACGTGACGCTGGCGCGGGTGATCGCGATCATTGCCGCCGCCGATCCGTCGATCGGCCAGATTTCGCAAAATCATCTGGGCGTGGTTGCTGCCATCCGCACGGTATCGGACGAGCCGCAGCAGCGCCTGCTGTTTCGCGAAGTGCTGCGCGGTACCCGCTTCGGCAACGCATTTTCCGAATTCAACAGCAAGCGCGCGGCGGATTTCGAGACACGCTTTGTCGACGAGGGCGACCACGTGGTGGTAACCGGCCGGAAATTCTACTCGACCGGCGCGCTGCTGGCGCATCTAGTGCCGATCGTGGCGCTCGACGATCAGGGACGCGCCTGGTACGCCATCGCCGACCGCGACGCGCCCGGCCTTACCGTCATCGATGACTGGTCCGGCTTCGGTCAGCGCGTCACCGGCAGCGGCAGCGTCATTCTGGATCATGTCCGCGTGCCCAAGACGCATCTCGTGCCCGGCTACAAGGGCTACGAGACGCCGACGGCGGACGGCCCGGTCTTCCAAATCATCCAGGCCGCCATTGACACCGGAATTGCACAGGCGGCCCTGGCGGAGACGATCGGTTTTGTGCGCAACAAGTCACGCGCCTGGGTGGATAGCGGCCTCGACCACGCCTCGCAGGATCCCTACACGATCCAGCGCGTCGGCGACCTCAGTGTTCGCCTGCACGCGACCGAGGCGCTACTGGAAAAGGCCGGCCTGGCGGTTGACCGCGCCGTGGCGGAACCCAACGCGCAAACCGTGGCGGCCGCCCAGGTGGCTGTTGCAGAAGCAAAGATACTGTCGACCGAGATCGCCATCGAAACAACCAATCGGCTGTTCGAACTCGCGGGAACACGCTCCACGTTGCAGGAGCACAATCTCGATCGCCATTGGCGCAATGCGCGAACCCACACGCTGCACGATCCGGTTCGCTGGAAATACGCGATCGTCGGCAATTATTTTCTGAACGGGGTCAATCCGCCATTGCACGCGTGGAGCTAATACCCCGGCACCAATACAGCGTTCGCGAAAGGATGCTTTTGATGAGCAGAGTGACAAAACTTCAACGGCTTGCCGCAACCGTGCTCGCCGCGGGGTTTCTTGCGTTCGGCCAAGCCCGCGCTGATGAACAGTATTTCCCGCTGCAGAGCTACCGCGTCGGTCCTTACGCGGCCGGCGGAACCGGGTTCTTTGGCGGTTTTATTGACTACGTGAACCTGATCAATATCCGCGACGGCGGGGTGAACGGCGTGAAACTCACCTGGAACGAGTGCGAGACGCAGTACGAAGTGGAGCGTGGCGTCGAGTGCTACAAGCGGCAGAAGAGCCATCCCGGCGTCGCCGCGTGGAATCCGCTGTCGGTCGGCATCGCCTATGCCATGATCGACGACATCACCGAGGACAAGGTGCCGCTGATCACCATCAACCACGGCCGCACTGCGTCCACCGACGGGCGGGTATTTCCCTATGTCTTCCCGCTACTGCTCAATCCGTACAGCGAAACCTCCGGCATCGTCAATTTCATCGCCGGCAAGCTTGGAGGCGCGGACAATTTGCGGGGCAAGAAGCTCGTCGTGCTTTATCACGGCTCACCTTACGGAAAGGAAACCATTCCAATCTATGAGCTGCTCTCGCGGAAATTCGGTTTCTCCGTGCGGCAGATCGAAGTACCGCATCCGGGCAACGAACAGCAGTCGCAATGGCTCAGCATTCGCCGCATCAAACCGGACTATGTGGTGCTGCGCGGCTGGGGTGTCATGAACCCGGTGGCGCTCAAGACCGCAGTCAAGACCGGATTTCCGGTGGATCATATCATCGGCAATGTGTGGTCGAACTCGGAGGAGGATGTGCGGCCAGCGGGCGCGGCGGCGAAGGGCTACATCGCCATCACGACCCAGGCCTCCGGCGCACAATATCCCGTGCTTCAGGAGATCGTCAAAACCGTCTATGGCGCGGGAAAGGGCAATCTCCAGGACAAGAACCGGATAGGCAGCGTCTATCACAATCTTGGCATCGTCAACGGCATCCTGAATGTGGAGGCGTTGCGCATCGCCCAGCGGAAGTTTGGCCACCACACTCTTACCGGCGACCAAGTGCGCTGGGGCTTCGAGAATTTGCGGCTCGATGAGGCTCGGGTGGCGGTGCTTGGCGCCAAGGGACTGTTTCATTCGATTAACGTCTCCTGCTCCAATCATGAAGGCGACGGGCGAGTGACGTTCCAGCAATGGGATGGAGCCAAATGGAACGTCATCAGCGACTGGATTTCGCCTGATTGGGCCTTGCTGCGGCCAATTATCGAAAATGCGGCCCAGCAATACGCGACCGAGAAGGGCATCAGGCCTCGCGACTGCGCGGCCGAGCAAAAAAGCTAAATCCCTCCGGCGGGGTGCCGCTTTTCACGCGGCACCTCGCCCTTCCCGCCTTGTATCTCCATTTCTTGTGCGGGCCGAATGGCCCGCATGATCAGCCATGTCCGGAGCATGCCATGCCGAACCACGCGATCCCATTACGCCACCGTCTCCTGGTGCCCGGGCTGCTCGCCACCGCCATTCTGCTGGTGCCGGCCCACGCGGCCCTGGCGCAATCGACATCCCGCGACACCGCCCAGGAAATCGCTGCGCTGAAACGTGCCTTGCGGGCGCAGCAACAGGTGACCCGCCAATTGGAACAGCGGCTGAACGCCCTTGCCCAGGCGCAGCAGACGGCCACGCAAGTCACGCAGACGCAATTGCGTGGAATGACCGAGCAGTCCAGGCAAGTCGCCCGCCAGATCGCCACCGAACAGATCGCCGCTGCCCCGCCGCCCGCGGGGCCGGCGGTCGACGCCGGCTATAATGGCGGTTTCTATATCAAGGACCCCAGCGGGGACAATTCCCTCTACATAAACGGTCTGCTGCAGCCGCGGTACCGCTTCTTCGCGCCGCGTGGAACGACAAAGTTCGGCGCCAAGGACGAGGCATCGAACAATTTTGATGATTTTCTGGCCCGGTTGTACTTCTCCGGAAACATCGCTGATCCGAGCCTCACCTACTGGATCACCTTGCAGGCGACGACCCAGGGGGCCGCGGCCGCACCCGGCATCATTCTGCTGGACGGCGAGTTGGCGAAGACTTTCAGCCCCTACCTGAAGCTCGAAATGGGCCGGTACTGGAGCGCCTACACGTACGAATATTATCTGGATATTGGCCAATACCTGCTGCCGGATCTGTCCGCCGCGGAATGGGCTTTCGCCCTCGGCCGTCAAATGGGCGTGCGTGCCTCGGGCAAGGCAGGTCCGGTTTCGTACAGCCTGTCCGTCTCCAAACCGATTCCCGGTTCGCTCTCGGGTGCCACCGAAAACACCACCACCAAGCTCGCCGTCATCGGCCATCTGGGCTGGGATATACTCGCACCCTACAAGCCGATGGAAACCGACCCGGATCCGCATCTCGTCAGCAGCCCGCAATTGAGCCTATGGATGTCGGTCGCGTACAATCCGGTGCAGACAGGCTCACGCATTTATAACGACGTCAAGGGCGACAATACCAAGGGCGCCACGGTGTCGCTGAATATGCGCGATGGATTTTTTAGCTTCCAGGGCAGTGGTTACTACAAGCACAACGATGCACGCGCTGCCGAGGACGGCCTGCCGGCACATGGCGGCTTCGATTCTTACGGCTGGCAGGAGCAGGCCGGCTACTATATAATTCCCGGCACACTGGAACTGGTCGAACGTGTCGACGGCATTCATTGGGGCTACCAGCAGACCGGCCCAACAGTTGCCGATTCCGATAGCGATACCCAGTGGTATGCCGGACCGGACAATTTTGGTTATCGACAGATCACGGAATATTCCGCTGGCCTGAATTACTACCTGCACGGCCATCGGGCCAAGGTACAGGTGGCGTACTCGTACTTGAACGGCGAGAGTTTCAGCGACGAGGGATTTAGTGCAAATCGACTGATTGTTCAGGCTCAGCTCGCGTTCTAGTGGTCAATACCGCCCTCCATGGCGCCAACGTTACCCATCAGACGATGCACGGCAGCCCGAGCCGAGGGCGAAGGATGGACTGTCACACTTGCTGCCAGGGTGCGGGCCGGCAAGTCGGGCGGGGACTTTTGTTTCGGCTACGACGTTGTCCGTGCTCCGGACGCACGTGGCGATCCGCTCCGTGGCGCCAGACAGAACCATCAACGAACACCAGGCCGTTCGCTCGATTAACGGGGGTCTGGGGCCTCAGGCCCCAGCGGGTCCAGGGCAGAGCCCTGGCCTTCCTAATCACCTCCCAGCGTTCCCTCCGCCCTGCCGCTAGCCCAAATCGTCCGGCCACGACGCAGTACCCGGCACTCCCCCCACGTGATCGACGTCAACGACATCGGCCCCCGATCGCCGCATGCACGCCGCTCACTACGCCTGAAACCGCCACATGGTCGACTTTCCGTATCCCTTCGGTGAAGGCCGCCTAGCGGTGCTGCACCCGTCTGATAGAGGCTGCTGGCCTTTGTGGGGGTGGTTACACTGGAAGTGTCCACGAACGTGGTAATGGACACAAGTTTGAGGGTCGAGCGGCGACATAGGTCGTGGCCGGAAGCCCTCAAGCGGGAGATCGTCGCGGCTTCGTTTGCACCCGGGGCGTCGGTATCGGTCGTTGCGCGGCACTACGACGTCAACGCCAATCAGGTTTCTGCCTGGCGCAAGCGTCTCTGCGATGGGTCAACTGCATCGCTGGCAGCCCAGCTTGTGCCGGTGGTGGTCACGCCGGATCGAGCGGATACGCCGCCGCCCGCCGCCGACATCATCGAGATCGAACTTGCCAGCGGCCATCGCGTTCGGATCGGAGGTGGCGTGAAGGCCGCCTCGCTGCGCCTGATGCTGGATGCACTGGAACGCCGTTGATTGCCTTCCCCGCCAGCGTGCGCGTCTGGCTGGCGGTTGGGCGGACCGACATGCGGCGCCGCATAAACGGGCTGGCGCTGCAAGTGCAACTGCAAGTGCAAGTGCAAGTGCAACAAGCACTCGGGCGGGATCCGCATGCTGGCGATCTCTACGTCTTACGCGGAGCGCGCGGTGATATGATCAAAATCCTCTGGCATGACGGCATCGGCATGTCGCTCTATGCCAAACGGTTGGAGCGCGGGCGCTTTGTCTGGCCATCGCCCACCGATGGTGTCGTTGGTATTTCGGCGTCTCAGCTGGCCTATAGCTGCCGCACAAATGAGGATGGTGCTCATGGTAGCTAGGGCAGATTATCTGAAGGACGTCTCACCGGAATGTCCCTTAATACGGATCTATTCAACCGAGCCGACCGACTTCAAAGAAATCTACAATACTGTCAGGTGCTTGTCGGAGGGAACATTAACCCAAGTGGATGCGTTGTCTACGATCCTTGACCGGGGATTATCGATTGAATCTTTCGTATGGTGCATTGGAGAGTCAGATTCCGGAATTGTACAGAGCGGTGAATGCGCTTTCTCGTGGATATTGACTTACGAAGGCTGGCGCGTAGTTGGTCATTTTATGGAGCCGTTCCTCGGCGCCAAGTTGCCAGGAATAGGGGCCGAGGCTTCGTATTCATGGCAGTGGCTTGCTGGTAAGAGAGCGGCAAATGAACTGGGCCAATCGGAAATCTCGGTTTTGATCTCAACCTCTGCATTGGGACGATGGTAGACATCGTTTGTGACGGCTGTAAGTCTCCGCATTCAGCCGCAGCTATGGTGGGATGCGACGCCGTAGCGTGCTCCGTCTAGCCGACGTGCGGAGCTCTTGCCTGAGAGCAGACAGGACGCCGCGGATCGCCATCCACACCGCGGCCTTCACGTCAAGTAGACGAGGCACTTTGCGGCCCGCAGCGTGCCGAATGCTTCGCGCCAGGGTTAGCGCGCTTTAGGGCGTCGGATAGTTAGGCTCCGCCATGGACAATCGCCCTCCATCGCCGATCGACGCCCTCGTCATTTCCGGCAAGCTGTCGTCAGAAGCGTTGAGCCGCGCCAGGCGCATCTCGACCGACGCCGCGGAACCGATAGAACCCATTCTCACCAGACTCGGCCTTGTCTCCGAGCGCGATCTGGCCGACGCGTTTGCCAAAAGTCTGGACCTGCCGGCCGCAGACCTCGCGGCTTCAACCGATCCCGCCTTGCTGCCACGTTTCAGCGCGAGTTTTCTGCGACAGTTCCAAGTTCTGCCGCTTGCGCATTGCGCCGAGGGTCTCGCGGTCGCCATGGCCAATCCGCTCGACGAATATGCGGCGAACGCCCTCGCACTGGCGGCCGATTGCAAGGTGCCCCGTCAGGTCGCAACCGAAACCGATATCGGCGCGGCCCTGGACCGGCTGCTGCAGCCGGCCGCGCCACCCAAAGAAGTGCGCGACGGCGCCGCCGCGGGCACCGACCTTGAACGCCTGCACGACCTGGCCAGCGATGCTCCCGTTATCCGCCTCGTCAACCAGATTCTAGCGCGGGCCGTCGATACCCGCGCCAGCGACATTCACATCGAGCCGGCTGCCGACCGGCTGATCGTGCGCAACCGCATCGACAGCGTCATGCGCGAGGTCGAAGCCCCACCGCAGCATTTGCGCGAGGCCGTCGTCAGCCGCGTGAAAATCATGGCGCGGCTAAACATCGCCGAACGCCGCCTGCCTCAGGATGGGCGCATGTCCGCCAGCGTGCGCGGCACCGAAATCGATTTCCGAGTCTCCACCGTACCCACTGTGCATGGCGAAAGCGTCGTGATCCGCGTCCTGGACCGCGACCAGGTGGCGCTCGATTTTGACACCCTCGGGTTCGCCGCGGATGCACTCGACATATTGCGGCCAATCCTGGCCATGCCGAACGGCATTCTGCTCGTG
>JAATGE010000584.1 GCA_015654825.1 Rhodospirillales bacterium | reverse complement strand
GACCCGCTGGGGCCTGAGGCCCCAGACCCCCGTTCATTGGGGGGAGACGATGAAAAGCCGCGCAGCACTAAATGGGGTCTGGGGACTTGTCCCCAGCGGGTCCAGGGCAGAGCCCTGGCCTTCCCTTCAACCTAACTTCCCTTTCCGCCTACCGAATAATGAACCTCGACCAACTTCCAGCTGCCACCGCGGTAAAACCACACGTCGGTCTCGTCGTATTTCTCGTCATCGGCGGGCTTGCCTGGATTTTTAGTCCGCGCGACCGCGTGGTAGCTCGCCACCGCCGCGTCCTTCGAGGCGCTGACCTGCACCACGAGACCGGTGTAGGTGAATTTTTCGATCCGGCCGCCACTTTTGATAAACGCAGTCCAGCTCTTCACATAGTCGCGCTTCGACGAAACGCCATCCGGGAACAGGCCACGGAAATCGTCGGCATAGTAGGCAAAATATTTCGGCAGATCGTTGGCCTGGTAGGCGGCGTTCACCGCCGCCTCCAGCGATCGGATCTGCAATTCGGTTTCGGAGGGCCCCTGCGCCGCGGCGAGGCCCGGCAGCAGAACCGCGATTATCGGCGCAAGCACCCGCATGGCCGGGGCCCTCACGCGGGTCGCAGAACGTGAATGGCGCGGCTGGCCACGATATCGCGCGTCGCCGCGGCGTAGGCGGCCATATGCGGCGATTTGGCGTGCGCCGCCAGTGCGTCCTCCGTCGCCCATTTCTCGCTGACCAGAAGTGTGTCCGCGCAGAACGGCGACGGTGTTCGCGCGGCATCGACCACCGGGCTGTACTCGATGCAGCCGGCCTCGGCCCGCACTGCATCGGTGTTCGCGTGCAACGCCGCGAGCAGTGCCGGAAGCTGGCCCGGTTTCGCCGTTAGGACGGCTACGACGTGAATCATATGGCTGCTCCGCGGTTCGATGCGATTGTCGCACGGCGCGCCACGGGCCGACAAGCGGCCCAGGACGCGGGAATGCGCAGCGCGCTAGCATAACCGTCTGAATAATATAAATAAAATAATCCACGCAGCGTTCGCCAGAGTTTTCGATATCTCAATAATCCACGCCATTGACATGTTTTTTATAATTGTACATCATTTACGAGCATTTGAGGGGTTGCACGACCACCGGGGCACATTAGGTGCCCCGGTGGTCCTGCAAGTTCGCATTGGCCGACCCGAGGCCGCCGCCGAGGCCCAGAGACTAGGTTGCGAGGGGGGCTGCGTACGTATGCGGAGGGTTAAGTGCTGACGCGGACGGCGTCGCTGTTCACCAGCTTTGCGGCGGCCGTGCCGGGCGCGGCAGGCGCCGATTTTCTGGCAGTCATTCAGCCCCAGAACGACGGCTAATGGCAGCTGTTCAACATCGCCAACGGTCGGCACGAGGACAACGATATTTCTACCGCCAATTCCAATCCGGTGGAGCAGCTGTACAACCAATGGAAAGCCTATATGCTGAGCACCGGTGGCGTGGAGCCGCTGCGGCCGCAGGGTTATTATTGATGCGGGTCCGGGTGGCGGCGGTTCGCCGCGGACCCGGGCGCCGGCAGGTGCTGGCCGCGCTCACAGCCTCGCTGTGGGCGGGGCGGGCGTCGGCCGGTGCGACGCCGCGCCTCGGTGCAGTGCGGGGGCCACAGGCCAGCCTGCTGGCCTACGCAACGACGCTTGGCGCCGCGCGGCGGCTTTCGATCAAGCTGACGATTTCGGACGATGCCGCGGCGCTGGCGCGGGACCTGGCGAGCGGCGCGCTGGACGGCATTGCCAGCCATAACGCCCAGGAACTCGATGCCTGGAACGCGGCGCACGGCACCGCGCTGGTGACGGGATTTCCGACGGTGACGTTGCCGTTCGGCATCTACGCCCGCAAGGTGCATTCCATTACGCAGTTGCGGCAGGGCGATCGGATCGTTCTGCCGCGGCCGGCGCTGGCGTATAACCGGGCACGCGTGCTGCTGTACAATTATGGTTTGCTGTACGCGCACGAGGATAATGGGCTGAGCCCGGATTTCGGCAATATCGTCAATCCGCGCGGGTTCGTGATCGAGACCGTGGATCTGCACGCGCTCGCGGGGCGGCTCGGCGACGCCGGTATCGTGGTCATGCCGTATGACGTCGCGGTCGCGGCCGGGTTGCGCCCGTCGATCGATTCGATCGGGCTGGAAGACGGCAAGAGCCCTTACACCCAGGTGCTGGCGGTGCGGGCCGCGGACCGCGGCGCGCCGTGGCTGGCGACGCTGGCGCGTTCGTTCCAGAGCCGCGAAGTGCGTCGCTTCATCTACGACCATTACGGCGACTCGGTGCAGCCGCCATGGTAGCCTGGCGGGCGGCCTTGCTGCGATGACCTACGCCTTTCACTGCACGGCCTGCGGCCGGTGCTGCAATTCGCCGCCGCGCCTGTCGCTGGCGGAGCTGTTCCGCTTCCAGGACGTATTTATCGGCTGCCTGGCCGTGACGCGCCTGGCGGACCGCGGCGACGCCGAGCGTGCCGCGTTGTTCGATACGCTGGGGTACCGCGCCGCGGCACCGGGCGGCGCCACCCACATCGCAATCCTGCCGCAAGGCTATGGGTATGATGGGCTGGCGCGCTGCCCGGCATTGACCGGCGACGGAAAATGTTCATTACATGCACGCGGCAAACCGGCGCAGTGCGCCACCGTGCCGCTGGACGCGCTGGCCCCGGACAGCCGCCAGAACCTGGTGCTGGCGGAGCGGCTGCAGGATACGGTGTGGCGTGAAGCCGGCTGCATCGCCGCGGATGCCGACGGCGCGCACGTGCCCCTGGTGGAAGCGGCCCGCGTCGCGGATCCCGAATTTGCCAGTGCGCTGGGGGAACGGCGCGGCGCCATGGCGGCGGACCGGCGGATCTGGGGCCGCGCCGTTTTCGACATGGTGCGGTCGGATTGGGCGCCGATGGAGGCAGCGCTTTCGCGCGTGCTGCCGGGCGGTTTCGTGGCACTGCCGATGGTACCGGCGGTGCTGGTGGTGGCCGGGTTCTCCGCCGCCTACCGGCGGCGTTGCGTGGCGTTCCTGCAGGCGCAGGTGGCGCTGATTGAAACGAATGTGCAGCAGGCCGTGCAGCGCCGGCGGGAAGCGGAACGTCCGATGACGCAAAGGCTGCCCGTGCGCCTGCCTGCGATAAGCCGCTTTGCCGGCCTTTTCGTGGCGCTGGGCG
>JAATGE010000010.1 GCA_015654825.1 Rhodospirillales bacterium | reverse complement strand
GTGGTGGAGGGGGCGAACCGGGACGAGATGGTGCCCGCTGGCTTGTGGGGGGTGCCGTCCTGACGGGTGGATGGGGGCGCGATGGTCTGGGGGCAGGATCGGCTTTGGGTGATTGAGGCGATGCTGCGTTAAGGGCGTTCTTTTTTGAAAAAAAGAACCAAAAAACTTTTATTCTCTTGGTTTTGGTGCACGTGCGGGCGGCCGTTTTTGCGGCTCTGTATATTCTTGACAAAGGCTTTTGGCTCTCGAAGGTTGAGCGGCCATTTCGGTCGGACGCGCCGCTTCGGTGGTCCAGGGGAATTCGGCGAGCATTCAGGGGAATTGGGAAAATCGATGTCTAGATCGAGAAATCTGAATACCGGGGCGGCCCTGGGGGCCGCCGCTGTCGTGGGACTAATGGCGGGCGCCCAGTCGGCGGCCGCTTCGCCGCGGGGGCCCGTGCCGCATCCGCTGTCCGTTGTCACGGCGCGTTACCTGCACGGCCACCCGGCCGCGCGGGCAGAGTTGTTCGCCCAACTGCCGCGGTCCCCGGCCGGCGCGGCGGTGCCGACAGTCGGGCGGGTTACACCGCCGGCAGGCGGCACCTGGCAGGCGGTGACCACGGCACCGGTCGATGGGCTGTGCAACCCGCTGCTGCTGACCGATGGCACCGTCATGATGGCGTCATGCAACACACCGGTCTGGTACAAGCTGACCCCGGACAGTTCAGGCAATTACGTGGATGGAACCTGGTCGGTGCTCGCGTCGCTGCCGATCATTCGCGGCACCCAATACGCGCCCCAGTACCATGCCTCCGCGGTACTGCCCGACGGACGGGTGATAATCATGGGCGGAGAGTATAACGGCTCGAACACGGAAGTTTGGACCAACCAGGGCGCGATCTATGATCCGATCGCCGATCAATGGACCGCGGTCAACCCGCCGGCGGGCGACGGTTGGGCGGAAATCGGCGACGCGCAGGGAGTCGTGCTCGCCGACGGGACCTTCATGCTCGGCGCCTGCTGTTCGCAGCCGACGGCGAACGCGCTGTTCGATCCGCAAACCCTGGGCTGGACCGCCACCGGCGGCCCGAGCGCGGGCGCCAACTACCAGGACGAGCAGGGCTATGAACTGTTGCCCAGCAAGAATGTGCTGACCGTCGACATCTGGACCAATTATTTCTCCAACGGCGACGCCACCAACGCGGAACAATACACCGCGTCGTCCGGTACCTGGAGCAGCGCCGGCAATACGCCGGTTCCGCTGGCGGACCCATTTGTCTGCGGCAGCTTCGAAATCGGGCCCGCGGTGCTGCGCGGCGATGGCACGCTGGTGGCGTTCGGCGGAAATACCGGCTGCCGCCAGGCCGCGTCGCCGGCGGACCCCACCGCGATCTATAATGCGAAGAAAGGCACCTGGAAGGCAGGTCCGAACGTGCCCGCGACCTGCGGATCGGGCGGCAAGACCAGTTGCGACCTGGCCGACGCCCCGGCGGCATTGCTGCCCAACGGCAATATCCTGTTTGCCGCCAGCGCCGGGTTTGGTGGCAAACCCACGCATTTCTTCGAATACAGCGCCAAGAATGCGATCCAGCAGGTCGCCGATCCGCTGTTCAATGCCCATGCTTCGGGCGCCTACTACTACAACCTGATGGTGCTGCCGAACGGCCAGATCCTCATGACCGACTTCAGCAATACCGCGGAAATCTATAGCGGAACCGGCAGCCCGGTGGCCACGTGGGCGCCGGCCATCACCAAGGTTCCCGCCACCCTGAAGGCGGGCAAGTCCTATGTGGTGCGCGGCAAGCAGCTCAATGGACGGTCGCAGGGCGGCTACTACGGCGACGACGTCCAGATGTCGACCAACTATCCGATCGTCAGGATCACCAATACCGCCAGCGGACACGTCGTCTATGCCCGCACGTCGAACCACAGCACAATGTCGGTGACGCCGAATGCCGCCGGTAGCACGCATTTTGCGGTACCCCACACGATCGAAAAAGGCGCCAGCAGCGTGTCGGTTATTGCCAACGGCATCGCATCCGCGCCGGTGAGCGTCAC
>JAATGE010000372.1 GCA_015654825.1 Rhodospirillales bacterium | reverse complement strand
GGCGACACCGCCTGGATGCTCACCTCCACGGCGCTCGTGCTGATGATGACCGTTCCGGGCCTGGCGCTGTTCTACGCCGGCATGGTGCGTAAGAAGAACGTTCTCGCCACCTTGATGCAGGCCTTCGCCACCACCTGCCTGGTCTCCATCACCTGGATGGTGGTCGGCTACTCGGAGGCGTTCACCGGCGGCACCGGCGGCATGGCACCGTACTTGGGCGATATGTCGCGATTGATGCTGCGCGGCATGGAGGCGTTCATCAGCAACGGCGACGACGCCGCGATGGTGCTGGCACCGGGAACCCCGGGCGCGGTGACGGAAACCATCCCCGAGAGCGTCTTCATGATGTTCCAGATGACGTTCGCCATCATCACGCCGGCGCTGATCGCGGGTGCCTTCGCCGACCGCATGAAGTTCTCGGCGATGTGCGTCTTCATGGTGCTGTGGTCGATCCTGGTCTACAGCCCGATCGCGCACTGGGTGTGGGCGCCGACCGGGTGGCTCGCCGGCCGCGGCACGCTGGACTTCGCGGGCGGCACGGTCGTGCATATCAACGCCGGTATCGCCGGCCTGATGGCATGCCTGGTGATGGGCAAGCGGCATGGCTACGGCTCCGAGAACATGTCGCCTTACAACCTGACCTATGCGGTGATCGGCGCCTCCCTGCTGTGGGTCGGCTGGTTCGGCTTCAACGCCGGATCCGCCAACGCGGCGAACGGCCGCGCCGGCATGGCCTTCGCGGTAACGCATATCGCCACGGCTGCGGCAGCGCTCGGCTGGATGTTCTCCGAATGGATCGCGCACGGCAAACCCTCCGTGCTCGGCATCATCTCGGGGGCGGTCGCGGGTCTGGTCGCCATCACGCCGGCCTCGGGCTTCGTGCTGCCGGGCGGCGCGCTGGTTATCGGCATCGCCGCCGGCGTGATCTGCTTCCTGGCCGCGACCAAGCTGAAGGGCGCGCTGGGCTACGACGACAGCCTGGATACGTTCGGCGTGCACGGCATCGGCGGTATCGTCGGCGCCCTGCTGACCGGCTGGTTCAGCTACGGCCCGCTCTCGGCCACGGCGGCAACGCCAGGCGGCTCGCCGGGCGGCATCCCGCAGGTCATCATCCAGGCCGAGGCAGTCGCCGTCACGCTGATCTACAGTGGCGTGGTCTCGCTGATCCTGCTGCTGATCATCAACGCGACGATCGGCCTGCGGGTCACCGAGGAAGAGGAAGTGGAGGGCCTGGAT
Source organism: Rhodospirillales bacterium (assembly GCA_015654825.1). Classification (GTDB taxonomy): domain Bacteria; phylum Pseudomonadota; class Alphaproteobacteria; order Acetobacterales; family Acetobacteraceae; genus CAJCIS01. The sequence goes on along the minus strand of JAATGE010000372.1, from coordinate 11,819 downwards.
ATCTCCCTGCACGGCGAAGCCATCGGCTAGCCGTCAGCGTCCAGCCTCAGAGAAAGCCCGGGGGCTCGTCCTCCGGGCTTTTTTGTTGTCCGTCCGCGTCAAAGCGCGCGCCCAGTTCGTCGACGACACATTGCGCCATCCTGCGCGTGATTGTCCCGCCCTCGGCGAGCGATAGCCGGTCGAGCCGCAGCGCGGCTTCGCGCAACGCGCCACCGGTGCGCGGTAGCCGCGCCAGCAGGAAATCCTGCAGCTTTTCCGGCACCAGCAATTGATGATCGGCGAGCAGGCGCGCCAGCAGCGCGCGCAACAGCCCGTCGTCCGGCGGCAAAAGCTCTACCGCGGGCGTTGCACGCAGCCGGCTGACCAGGTCGGGCAGTTGGAAACCCCATCGCGCCGGCGGGGCGCGCGCCGTCAGCAGCACCGGTACGCCGCGCTCAGCGGCCGCGTTCAGCACATGCAGCAGCGCCGTCTCGTCCGCGACGCTGTCGGCATCGTCGATGCCGAGCGCTGCCGCCGCCGGTGGCGGCACCAGGCGCCTGATCGAGCTGGCTGGCAGCAGCGCCGCGTGATGCCGTACCGCGAACACATGCAGGAAATGCGTCTTGCCGGTGCCCGCCTCGCCATGCACCGCCAGCCGCGCCGCCGGCCAGGCGGCGGGCGCCTCGAGCCAGGCCAGCGCCGCCTCGTTGCAGGCGCCCGCCAGGAAATCCTCGGGGGCGTAGCTGTGGTCGTGGGGGAACGGGAGCGCGAACTGGTGGGCGTGCGTCACCGGGGCAGTATGGTCGGGGGAAGGGAAGAAAGGCCAGGGGCTCTGCCCTGGACCCGCTGGGGCCAGTAGGCCCCAGACCCCATTTTGTGGGTTCGGCGCTCGGCATTGGGATGGAACTTAACCCAACCCTAATGATCCGGCCCTGGCGCTTGCTCCAGATCGCGTAGCGTGTCTGCATCTGGCGGCAATCCGCCGAACTTGTTGCATGGAAGCGCCCATATCGGCTGGAGAACGGAGATGAAAAAAACAATCCCACAGGTCGCTATCGCGCTGGCTTTCTGCTGGTCCGCGCCATCGCACGCCAACCTGCTTGTCAATGGCGGGTTCGAGGATGGGGTTTATTCAAGCACCATAGACGGTGGTACCAACAACAGCGTTCCGGACGGCTGGACGCCAGGCGCCGGATACGATACGCTTGGCAACTATAATGGCGTGGGCACCGGCCACCCGCATAGCGGCCTCTATCAACTGGGGTTGGGCAACGACCCCGGCTATCCGATCGCCAGCCTCAGCCAGGGTTTCACCACCGTCGCCGGTGCCCGATACACCGCTTCTTTCTACATATGCAACATTTGGCCTACGGGCTACTTCAGGATTCTGATAAACTCCAGCGTGCAAGTTACAATTGTTGGCAATCGGGATCTGACTTCGTTCACGGTTACCTACGCCAACGGCCAATCATTGTCGGTGCACCAACAGGACCGGCTTGGATATAAGGGGGTCAGCTTTCAATTTACCGGCAGCGGTGCCGACACCATCACGCTCGAGGCGGTCAACGATGATCAATCCTACCTCATTGATGATATCAGCATCGATTTGACCGCCGACCAGGCGAGGACTGTTCGCAGGCCCAACGGCACGATAAGGCCTGGCTTGCTCCAGGGCATGAAGCACTGACGTTTCCGGCCGCGCGCTAACCACCGCAACGCGAATTCGAACCCCGGTTCAGGGGCGCCGCCCCATATTTGCCAGTATAAGAAAATGCCAGGATAAGAAAATCAAATCCGTGACAACGCGAAATTGAAAATTAGATACGAATAGTTATTAAGGCCAGGGCGCTGCCCTGGACCCGCTGGGGCCAGTAGGCCCCAGCCCCCATTCATCGGTTCCGAGACTGGCATCGGCTGCGAGCGCGCCGCTAAATCCGCGTCTCGCTAAACCGTACAGAAGACTCCCGCCGCGCAGCGCGTACGACAGCGGCGGCACGCCGTCGGGGGTCCAGGGGGCGGAGCCCCCTGGTCGGCGAAGCCAACTATCGGCGAACCGTGTATGCTTCGGCGATGCAGCACGTACTCGCCGCGATTCTCTGCCTGTTGGTTTGCGCCGCGCCGGCGCGGGCGGAAGTGCCCTGGATGCGCCTGCCGCCCACCCCGGTTCTTCCGCCTGCGACGTTTGCAGGTGTTGCCGCCGTCAACGGCATCCGCCTTTGGTATGCGGTGTTCAATCCACCAGCCAGCAAGTCACCTGCGCCACCCGTCGTGCTGCTGCACGGCGGGCTGGCGAATGCCGACTACTGGGGCGACCTGGTGCCCGAACTGCGGCGCGACCGGAAAGTGATCCTGCTGGATAGCCGGGGGCACGGCCGCTCCGGCCGCGACGCGACGCAAATCGGCTACGAACTGATGGCCAGCGACGTGCTGGCCCTGCTCGATCTTCTGCACGTGCGAAAGGCCGCCATCGTCGGTTGGAGCGACGGCGCCATCACCGGCCTGGAGATTGCCATTCACCATCCCGAACGCCTGACCGCGCTGTTTGCCTTTGCCGCCAATTCCGATCTGTCCGGCGTCAAGGATGTGCGTGGCAGCCCGGTATTCAGCGCCTTCATCGCGCGCGCGGCCGGCGAGTATGCCCGCCTGAACCCCACGCCCGCCGGCTTTGCCGCGTTCGACGCCGATATCGAGCGGATGTGGGCGCGCGAGCCGAATTTCTCCGACGCGACGCTGCGCGGCATACGCGCCCGCGTCTGGATCGTCGACGCCGACCACGACGAGGCCATCACGCGCGGCAACACCGACCACATGGCCGGCCTGATCCCCGGCGCGCGTGAGCTGATCCTGCCCGGCGTCAGCCACTTCGCCTTTCTGCAGGATTCGGGAATGTTCGCTTTTTCAGTGCGCCATTTCCTCGCCGAGCCGTGACTGTGACGCCACTGCCACGCTGCGTTGCACAACGCTTGCAACGGCAGGCGGCGCGCGCTCCCCTACCCACACGCACGCCCACCTGACCCAGGCAAATGCCGATGAAAGAAACGCCGGTTTTTGCATTCGCGGAGTTCATTCTGCATCCAACGCGGCGTGAACTGTCGCGCCACGGCGTCCCGGTGGAGCTCGGCAGCCGCGCGATCGACGTACTGCTGGCCCTGCTGCGGCGACACGGCCAGGTGGCCGCCAAATCCGACATCATGTCCGAGGTCTGGCCCGGCGTCGTGGTGGAGGAAAACAACCTCACCACCCAGATCGCCGCGGTACGCCGCGCGCTCGGTGAGGCGGAGGGCCGGCGGTTCATCCTGACGGTGCCGGGGCGCGGCTACCGCTTCGTCGCCGACGTCGTCGAGACGCCACCGGCCGCGGCGTCTGCGCCTGCCGCCCCGCCGGCGCCCGCTTTGCCGCCGCCCGCTTTGCCGTCGTCCACAAGCGCGCCGCCGGAGCCGGCCGGGGAGCGGCACAATCTTCGCCTGGAGCTGTCGTCGTTCATTGGCCGCGAGAACGAACTGAAGGAAGTTGGCGCCGGGCTGCGGAGCCGCGCGCTGGTGACCATCCTCGGGCCCGGCGGCGTCGGCAAAACGCGGGTGGCCCTGAAGCTGGCGGCCGAGCTGATCGACAGCTTCCCCGATGGGGTGTTCCAGCTCGAGCTCGCGCCGCTGACCGAATCCCGCCTGGTCGCCGAGGCCGCGTGCCGCCTGCTGGGTGTGCCGGCCACCGGCGACCGCCCGGCCGAGGACATGGTCGTGTCGGTGCTGCGGGCCAGGAAGATGCTGCTGGTGCTGGATAATTGCGAGCACGTGCTGGCCGGCGCCGCGTCGCTGACCAGCGCCATTCTCAGTCATTGTCCGTCGATGAAGATCCTCGCGACCAGCCAGGAGGCGCTCGGCATCGCCGGAGAATGGGTGTTTCCGTTGCCGGCGCTGCCGGTGCCGCCGGCGAACGGCACGCTGACCGCGGCCGCCGCGATGCGCTGCGACGCCGTGCGGCTGTTTGCCGAGCGCGCCGCCGATGCGCTCGGCAGCTACACGCTGACCGACGCCGACGCGCAGTCGGTGGCGACCATATGCCGCCGGCTGGATGGCGTGCCGCTGGCCACCGAACTCGCCGCCGCGCGTCTGCGCATGCTGAAGCCGAGCGAAATCGCGGCGCGCCTGGAAAATGTGTTCCGCCTGCTGACCGGCGGCAGCCGGGTCGCCCTGCCGCGCCACCAGACATTGCGCGCCACGATCGACTGGAGTTTTTCGCTTCTTTCGCCATCAGAACAGATCGTCCTGCGCCGGCTCTCCGTGTTCGTTGACGGCAGCGTGCTCGAGGGCGCGGTGGCGGTGGCGAGCGGCGGCCCGATCGATGCGGACGAAGTATTCGATCTGCTCGCGGCGCTTGTCGCGAAATCGCTCGTCGTGGCCGACACCACCGGCAGCGCCACGCGGTTTCGCATGCTGGAAACGACGCGCCAGTATGCCGCGGAAAAGCTGGCGGCGGCCGGCGAGCAGGATTGTTGCCGAGCCATGGCGACCTACCTGCTCGGCGTGTTCCGTCGCGCCGAACGCGACTGGCCGACCCAGGGCACCGATGCGTGGCTTGCGGCCTACGCCCATGAAACCGAAAACCTGCGCGCCGCCATTGAATGGGCATTCGCGGGTGGCGATCCCGCGATCGGCGTGGCGCTCGTGGCGCACTCGGGCGCGATCGCCGAGGAAATGTCGCTGCAGGCCGACCTGCGCCGCTGGGCCGCGGCGGCGCTGCCGTACCTGACCGAAGCGACGCCGAAAGCCGAGGCGGCGACCGTGCTCTATCTGCATTCGGCGCAGCAAAAACGCCTCGGCGTGTATGAAGTGCCGGCGGAGCGGCATCGGGCGATCGCGCTGTTTCGCGAGGCGGGCGACGTGGTCGGCCTGAGCCGCGCGCTGCGCCAGACCGCTGTCGCGCGCGCCATGCCGGGAGAGGCAGCGCAGGAAGTACTGGCGATGCTGGACGAAGCCGTGTCCCTGCTGCGGACCCGCGCGCCGCACAAGGACCTGGCAACCGCGCTGGCGCACACCGGCGGCGTCTATTTCCTGCACGGCAACCACGAGGCGTCGCGGCGCTTCAACGAAGCGGCGCTGGCGATGCGCGAGGCGCTCGGCGATCGCAGCGGCGTGCTGGCCAGCAGCGTCAATCTCGCGGAACAGCAATTCCTCGACGGCGACACGCTTGGCGCGCTGCGCTACGCGCGGCAGGCGGAGGCGGAAGCGCGCGGCCGCAACGCACTGCCGACATTGGCGCTGATCCTCAGCAACACCGCCGGCTATTTGCTGCAAAACGACGACGTGGTGGCCGCGCGCCAGGCCGCGACCGAAGCGCTGAGCCTGAGCCGTGCAATCGGGCAGGACTATCTGGCCGTGATGTGCCTCGAGCACCTGGCTTTGGCACTCGCCTTGGAGGGAGCCGTGGAACCGGCCGCCGGCCTGCTCGGCTTCACCAGCGCGCATTACGCGACGAGCGGACAGACCCGCGAGCAACTTGAACAAGCCGGTTACGACCGGCTGCTGGGCCACCTGCGCCAGCATCTGGTGCCCGCTTATCTGACCGCCATGCTGGACGACGGCGCGAAATGGACACCGGCGACCGCCGACGCCGCGGCCCTCGAGTGCAAGTCGCTGAGTGCTGTCGTTACGGCGGAGCCAGCGTAAGGCGAGGGGTCAGCAAAGGCCAGGGCTCTGCCCTGGACCCGCTGGGGCCAGTAGGCCCCAGACCCCATTAATCTGTTCCGAGTCTGGCATCGGCTGCGCGCGCGCCGCTAAATGCAACGTCTCGCTAGACCGTACAGAAGACTCCCGCCGCGCAGCGCGTACCGACAGCGGCGGCACGCCGTCTTGGGTCCAGGGGGCGGAGCCCCTGGTCGGCGAAGCCACTAAACATCAACCCAGCGATTTCGTTCTATAATCTTATCGCAGCGCTTATGCGGAAGAGCCGTTGCCTCTCTTCACGTCCGCGCTGCTACTCCGCGGCTTCGATCAGGGCGGTCGCGTTACGCGAGAGCGACCGGATAATACCCGGGATTTCGGCCGCGGGGCGGGCTGGGCTGAAGTAGAAGCCTTGCGCCTCGGTGCAGCCGATCCGTGCCAGCGCCTTGAGTTGGCCGGCGGTTTCGACACCTTCGGCGGTGGTTGTCATCTCCAGGCTGGCGCATAGCCCGATGACCGCGCCGACGATCGCGGCACTCTCGCGGGACCGCCCGAGGTTGGTGACGAACGCGCGGTCAATCTTTACCTTATCGAACGGAAAGCGCAGCAGGTAGCTCAGCGACGAGTAGCCGGTGCCGAAATCGTCCATCGCGACGCGCACGCCGAGCGCGCGCAGGCGGTGCAGCGTTTCCAGGTTGGCTTCGGTGTCGTTCAGCATGGCCGATTCGGTAATTTCGAGCTCGAGGCGCCAGGGTTCGAGGCCGGACGCGAGCAGCGCCGCCGCTACGCTATCCACCAGTGTACGACTGGCGAATTGCACGGCGGAGACATTGACGCCGACGCGCAGCTTGCCTGGCCAGCACATCGCATCGCTGCAGGCGCGGCGCAATACCCAGTCACCGATCGGAACGATCAGGCCGATCGCCTCCGCAAGCGGAATGAACCGGTCCGGCGTCACCACGCCGCGGCCCGGGTGGCGCCAGCGGAGCAGGGCCTCCATGCCCAGCACCGCGCTGTCCGCGATACCGATCACCGGCTGATAGTACAGTTCGAACGCATCGTCTTCCAGCGCATGCCGCAGATCGAGTTCCAGCGCGCGCCGCGCCTGCATGCGCATATCCATTTCAGGCTCGAAGAAACGATAACGCCCGCGCTCCTCGCCCTTGGCCGAATACAGCGCCATATCGGCGTTCCGCAGCAGCTCGTCGGCATCGAGCGCATCGTCCGGTGCCGTGGAAATTCCGATACTGGTGCCGATAACGATCCGATGGCCTTCGATATCGAATGGTGCGGCGATGGCGGCAATGACGCGGGCGGCGAGCGATGTCGTGTCGGCGGCGCGCGCGCGATCGGACTGGATGATCGCGAATTCGTCGCCGCCGAGGCGCGCGACGGTGTCGGTCGGCCGCACCGCGATCCGCAGCCGCCGCGTCACCGCCTGTAGGAGAGCGTCGCCGATCGGGTGGCCGAGGGTATCGTTCACGTATTTGAAATGGTCGAGATCGAGGCAGAGTACCGCGAACGCCTGGCCGCGGCGGGCCCGCGCCAGTGCTTCGTCGAGCCGGATACGGAACAGGCTCCGATTGGGCAGATCGGTCAGCGGATCGTGGTGCGCGAGGTGCGAAATGCGCGCTTCGGCGGCGCGCCGTTCGGTGACGTCGATCGCGACGCCGACGGAGCCGACAGGTTGTCCCGTTTCGTCATATTCGATCCGCGAGCGCGTCTCGATATGCCGGATGCCTTCGAGCGGATGGTGATAGCGGTACTCGAAGGCGGCTGTCGGGTGATGCTCGGCGAACGCCGCCCGCATGCCAGCGACGAGGGCTGCCCGATCGTCGGGTAACAGCATGGCGACCCAGACCGCGTCGGGCACCGGTGCATCACCGTCCTCGAAACCGTGCATCGTCCGCGTTTCGCGGCCGCAATGCAGCAGGCCGGTACTGTAGTCGCGCCGGTAGACACCGATCCGCGCGACTTCGAGCGAGAGCCGCAGCATTTCCTCGCTCGCGTGCAAGGCGGCTTCGGTGGCGCGGCGTTCGGTAATGTCCTGCACGATTGCAAGCAGGCGAGCGGGGCGGCCGTCTTCGTGCGTGGCGGTGATGGAAGCGCTGATGCGGGCCCAGAGGACGCCGCCGTCGGCACGCAGATAGCGCTTTTCCGAATCATACGGATGGCCGGTCAGTGCGATCGCGGCAGTCCGGGCGATGTGTTCGCCACGGTCGTCCGGGTGGGTGAGCCGGGCGGCGTCGGTTTCGGCGAGCAGGTCCGCCTCGCTGCGGCCCATCATGGCGCAATAGACGCGGTTGACGCGCACGATGCGCTTCGATGCGATATCGTATTCGATAATGCCGGCGCCGGCGTTGTCGAACATGGCGCCGAGGCCGGCGGCGCGATCCGCCAGCGCGCGCTGCGCCAGCCGGGTTTGCGTAATGTCCTCAACGGTCACGACGCGCCCGCCATCGGCGAGGATCTGTTGCGCGGTCGCCAGCGCCCGGCCGTCGGCCAGGTCCAGCACCAGCCGGATCGTATCGCCGGGCATGGCGTCGACGGGGGCGTGGCCCAGCTCGTGCGGCGCGCCGACGGAGGCGCACAATGCGGCGAACGCCGGCTCGCCGAGGCCGTGCGGCAGTGCCTGCTCGGAAAGGCCGAACAATTCGCAGAAACGCCGGCTCGCCAGGCGCAGCGCGCCGGACGGGGCGAACATCAGCAGTCCCTGGGTCATGTTGCTGACCGCGGCGTCGAGCATCGTCGCCAGCGCGGTGTTGCGGTGCTCGGCGCCGATCCGCGCCACCAGGTCGGTATAATTCTGCCGGACGATGGAACACATGGCGGCGAGGTACGACATCGCCATCAGCGAAAAGACCCAGTACCAGGGGCCAAGCAGCGGCGCGACCACCATCACCGGCAGCAGCCAGATGCCAAGCTGGGCGGCGGCGAACCGCGGCGTGCCCGCGCTGCGCGAGGCAAGGCCCGCGGTGATGCCGAGCGCCACCGCGATCCCGACCACGCGGGTGAATTCGTCGCCTGCAATGGCGAAGCACGCGGTGCACAGCATGCTGCTGACGGCGGCCCACGTGATGCCGATCGCCTGGTAGGGCAGGCGCCATCGCAGTATGTGCTGCGGCGTCGCCACCGGTGCCCGCCGAAACATCACGATCACCCAGGCCCGGGCGAGCAGCACGGCAAGGCTGGCCAGCATGAGCAGCGTGGGCCAGTTGCCTCCGATGCGCAGCACGGCAATGAGGCTTAGGCAGATGACCGAAATATGCGCTGCCATCAGCGAGGTGATGCGCGTGTAGAGCGGTGCCACCAGGTCCGCCTCGACCTCGAGCGGCAGCGGCGGCGGAGCCGCGACCGCGCGCCATACACCCAGCAGTGGCGAGATTACGGGCATCGGGTGGTATCGGCAGGTGCCATGCCGTGATAATGTGTCTAAATAAATGACTGGTTCGTTAAAGGACCTTGCACCGCGCGGCTTCGGTTTGCGGGGCTCGCGGCGCGGTCAGGGGCGCAGAAAGCGGCGTGGCGGCGGGCATAAACTCGGCCGCACGCCTTGTTTGGCCAACCTGGAAGGGCCAACTGCTGTGGGTTAGCGCGGCGTCCCGGCGTTCCGCCTTTTATAGGCGTTGGGTTGCATGGATAGGGCCGCCGCGACGGCAGGTTTGCGGCGGGAAAGCCGCGCCCAAGTGCCGCTCCGCCGCCATCGTTGAAAGGCTTTGCCATGAAATTCCGTCCGTTGCAGGACCGGGTCGTACTGCGCCGCATCACACCGGAGGAAAAATCCGCCGGCGGCATCATCATTCCGGATACCGTGCAGGAGAAGCCGCAGCAAGGCGAGGTCGTTGCCGTCGGCCCCGGCGCGCGTAACGAGCAGGGCCAGGTCGTTGCGCTGGACGTGAAGGTGGGCGATCGCGTGCTGTTCGGCAAATGGTCCGGTACCGAGGTGAAGATCGGTGGCGAGGACCTGCTGATCATGAAAGAGAGCGATCTGCTCGGCGTCATCGAACATCATGCGGCCCAAGGACATGCCAAGGCCGCCTGAATAAAAGCTGCCTGAGTAAAGGCTGCCTGAGTAATGGCTGCCTGGATAAAGGCCGCCTGAAATAAGGCGGCCTCAGTCATCGACCGCATAAGCAGCTCCGCGGACCGCGCCACGTCGCCGCCGCAATAAGGAAAGACCAGGAACATGACAGCAAAAGACGTACGATTTGGCGCTGATGCGCGGGCCCGCTTGCTGCGCGGCGTGGACACGCTGGCCGACTCCGTCAAAGTGACGCTGGGGCCGAAGGGCCGCAACGTGCTGATCGACAAGAGCTGGGGCGCGCCGCGCATCACGAAGGACGGCGTGACGGTGGCGAAGGAAATCGAGCTCTCCGACAAGGCGGAAAACATGGGCCCGCAATTGCTGCGTGAGGTCGCGCCCAAGCACAACGACCTGGCCGGGCACGGCACCACGACGGCGATCGTGCTGGCGCAGAGCATCGTGTTCGAGGGCGGCAAGGCGGTGGCGGCCGGCCTGGCGCCGATGGAATTGCGGCGCGGCATCGACAAGGCGGTCGCGGCCCTCGTCGAGGAACTGGAGCGCCGGTCCAAGAAAATCACGACCGAGGCGGAAACCGCGCAGGTCGGAACGATCAGCGCCAACGGCGAGGCCGAAATCGGCCGCATGATCGCCCAAGCCATGCAGAAGGTCGGCACCGAGGGTGTCATTACGGTCGAAGAAGCCAAGAGCATGGAGACCGAGCTCGAAATCGTCGACGGCATGCAGTTCGACCGCGGCTATCTGAGCCCGTATTTCATCACCAATGCGGAAAAGATGCTGGCCGAGCTGCACGATCCGTATGTGCTGATCCACGAGAAGAAGCTGTCCGGCTTGCAGGCGTTGCTGCCGCTGCTGGAATCCGTGGTGCAGTCGCAGGCGCCGTTGCTGATCATCGCGGAGGATATCGAGGGCGAGGCGCTGGCGACCCTGGTGGTCAACAAGCTGCGCGGCGGCCTGAAGATCGCCGCCGTGAAGGCGCCGGGCTTCGGCGACCGTCGCCGCGCCATGCTGGAAGATATCGCGATCCTGACCGGCGGCCAGGTGGTTTCCGAAGATCTCGGCATCAAGCTGGAAAACGTGACGCTTGCCATGCTCGGCCGCGCCAAGCGCGTGCTGATCGAAAAGGAAAACACGACGATCGTCGACGGCGCCGGCGACGCGGAGGCGATCAAGGCACGCTGCACGCAAATCCGTGCGCAGGTGGAGGAAACCACCAGCGATTATGATCGCGAAAAACTGCAGGAACGCTTGGCGAAACTCGCCGGCGGCGTCGCGGTTATCAAGGTCGGCGGCGCGAGCGAGGCCGAGGTCAAGGAGCGCAAGGATCGCGTCGACGACGCGATGCACGCAACCCGCGCCGCGGTCGAGGAAGGCATCGTGCCGGGCGGCGGCGTGGCCCTGGCCCGCGCCTCGCTCATCCTGGCCACCCTCAACCCGGTGAACGAGGCGCAGAAATTCGGCATCGATATCGTGCGCAAGGCGGCGCAGACGCCACTGCGCCGAATTGCCGAAAACGCCGGTGAGGACGGCGCCGTCATCGCCGGAAAAGTGCTCGAAAACGAAGCCTACAATTTCGGCTTTGATGCCCAGACCGGCGTGTTCGGCGACATGGTGGCCGCCGGTATCATCGACCCGACCAAAGTGGTCCGCGTCGCACTGCAGAACGCGGCGTCGGTCGCCGGCCTGCTGATTACGACGGAGGCCATGGTTTCCAACCGGCCGGAGAAAGCAACCGGCGGCGGGATGCCCGGCGGCGGCGGCATGGGCGGCATGGGCGATATGGATTACTGATCGGGTGCGTTTGTAAGCGACAAGCAGAAGGCCAGGGGCTCTGCCCCTGGACCAAGCTGGGGCCAGCAGGCCCCAGACCCCATTTTATCGCCGCCGTTCCCGCCAATGAACGGGGTCTGGGGCCTACTGGCCCCAGCGGGTCCAGGGCAGAGCCCTGGCCTTCCTCCTCTGCCCTATGCCGTGCCGCCGATCGTGAGGCCGCGCATCTTCAAGGTTGGTTGACCGACGCCCACCGGCACGCCCTGGCCGCTTTTGCCGCAGGTCCCGATGCCGGGGTCCAGTTCCATATCGTCGCCGACGGCCGTTACTTTCGTCAGCGCATCGGGTCCGTTGCCGATCAGCGTGGC
>JAATGE010000446.1 GCA_015654825.1 Rhodospirillales bacterium | reverse complement strand
GCAAGCCGTGCTGGTGGCATGGCAGCGTCGGGCGCATGCCCCTCAGCACCGACATTGCCGATTTCCGCCGCCGCGACATGAGTTTTGCCGGCAAGACGCGGACCGTGCTGACGACCGGGGATGCGGGCCCCGCGATCGTGGTGATGCATGAAATGTATGGCTTCACGCCGACGCTGGCGCGGTTCTGCCGGTGGGTGCGCGATGCCGGTTTTCGCATTTACGCGCCGATCCTGCTCGGCACGCCGGATGCGGAAAACCCCTCCGTCGTGACATTGGGGCGCACCATCGGGCTGTGCATTTCGCGCGAATTCACGCTGCTGGCGGCCAACAAAAGCAGCGCGATCACCGACTGGCTGCGGGCCCTGGCGGGGCAGGCGCACGCGGAGTGCGGTGGGCTGGGCGTCGGTGCCATCGGCATGTGCCTGACCGGTGGGTTCGCGCTTTCCATGGCGGTGGATCCGGTCGTGCTGGCACCGGTGCTGAGCCAGCCAGGCCTGCCGGCGCTGAACCATGCGGCCCTGGATATTTCGCGCGCCGATCTGGCGCGGGTGAAGGCGCGCACGGCGGCGGAGGGGCTGTGCCTGCGCGGCTACCGGTTCGCGGGTGATCCGCTGAGCCGCGCTGAGCGGTTCGAAACGCTGCGGCGCGAGTTTGGCGATGCGTTCGTGGGGCATGAGTTACCCGATGCGAGCGGCAATCCGGCGGGGATGAAGGCGCTCGGCAAGTTGCCGCATTCGGTGTTTACCGGGGATCTGATCGATGCGGCGGGGGAGCCGACGCGCGAGGCGGTGGATGAGGTGATTCTTTTCTTCCGGGAGCGTCTCGGGGAGTGACAGGCAGGCAACGGCTCTTGCCCCGTCCGCCGTGAATTGACCGACGCAGCTCCCTTGATCGCTCCGCCAGAATGAGCAGCGGGAAGGATCTTCTGTGAAAATCGAAATCACACCCGTCATCGTGGTGCCGGATATGTCGCCGCTCATTCACTTGGCGGCAGCCGGTCAGCTTCGATTGCTCAACGCGTTCGGCCGGGTGATGGTCATGGACATTGTTGCATATGAGGCAAGCGGAGATCCGACGCGGCCCTGGGCAATCCAGGTCGGCACTTGGCTGAACCAGGGGCAGGTTCCGGGCAGCAATCACGCGGTAGAGGTCGTCAAGACCGAAATCGGTGAAGCCTATCGGCTGGCGCGCCAAACCGATCCCAGCTTCAGGATACGCGACGCCGATGAACGCGCGATCCGCGACTGGCTGGTCGACACGTTGCCCGCGTTGGGCGGCCCGGCCCTGGTGATCTATGAAGACAAGCGAATGCCAAAGCTGATCCAGCGGGAGAAGCTGAGTGAAATGGTGGTTTTGGCGACAACCCGCGCTATGTTGACGTTCGCGGAACAGCGCGGACTGATCCCCTCAGCGGAGGTCGTATGGAAGGACATCGTCACACGGGCGTTGAGCGCGAGCCCGAGCCGGGACGTCCGGCTGGTGCAGCCGACAGGCAAACCCTGACGATCCTGCAACGCTATGCGGCGGGAGAGATATCGGCCAGTGAGGCCGCCCACGAATTGGGGCCGCGAGCGACCGAGCACGATGTTTTCGCCGGCATCCTAGCCGCTGGGCTACCGCTGCCGCAACCGGCACCCGAACAGCTCGCCCGCGAGGTAGCGGCGTTGCAGGCGCTCTATGGACCGCGTGGACAGATCGGCGAACGATGCGGATAAAGATAGAACCGGCGCCGGATGCGAAACCGGGTTTTGGCGTCCGCAATCACAGCTTCACGGCTGATCCGTCAGTTTCGAAACATTAAAGCAGCCAGAGTTTCATTCGGCCTGCCGGCTATGCGAACAAAAATGCAGTCCGGGTCACCCCGGAGGCAGCTGGATCAGGCCGGCCGCCTTCAGGGCGCCACTGACCTCGGTAGCCAAAGCGGTGCCGATGGAAGACGCCTGGTCCGGTGTGAAGGACTGCGATGTGGCCGACCAAACCAGCACACTGGCGCCGTCGAGCGCCCATAAATTGGTCTCCAACTCCGCCACGTCATAGGTGTAGATGCGCGGTTCCACCAGCACGGTGCGGTAATAGCCATAGAATCCATAGAACCCGCCGGGATAGCCGAAGGCCGGCACCGTGCGCACGTAGCCCGGCGAGACCTGGGTTTTCTGTTCCACCCGCAACAGCCGCGTCACCAGCGCGCCGTCCGCGCCGACGCGCTGTGCCGCGTCCCGTACCTGCCCCGGGGTCGGATCCTCGATGCCGGGCAACAGCGTGTAGCCGGGGAAGGCCTGCACGCCGGAACGCGTCAAAGAGGCGGCAAAACTGTCCTCGAACAGGCGGCGCGTGGCGCCATCCTCACTCACACCCAATACGATGATCTTCTTGAACGCAGGCCCATGATAGCTGTCGCTGAGCCAGGCGCTGGTCAGGCGGGTGGCGGAACAGGCGGCGAGCGCCAGTGCGACAAAGAGAGCAACCGCGGTCCTGATGCCTGTAGCTATGCGCATGGCGGTCTCACTGCGTTACGGCGGCCTATCGGGCCCGATTACGGATAACAATTCATATTCGGGACTGCCGCATCGTGCAAAGGCCAAGGGGCTCCGACAGCGTGCCGCCGCTATCGTTAACGCCCCCCAATATCGGGGGTCTGGGGCCTCAGGCCCCACCGGGTCCAGGGCAGAGCCCTGGCCTTGCTTACGTAAACCCAAAGGGCGCATAAGCTCCCAGCACCAGTTGCTCCAACACACCCACCCCCTCGCAATCCGGCCCGCACGCTTCCCGCAACGTCACCCGGCACGGCGCCTGGATATGCAGGTTCGGTACCTCCGCGGCGTCCGCATCGGCAACGGAAAAATCCTCGCGCGCTACGGCCAGTTCGCCCTTATACGCGCCGTGCGGCCATGATGCGCCGACGTAACCAATTCCGCGCATCTGGAATTTGGCGAGCGGATGGAACGCCACCTCGATCGGGCGACCGGGAAAATCCGCGTGCAGCACGGCATGTTCGGCGTGGCGCGATCCCTCAAGCCAGCGAACCTCCATGCGCGGATGTTCGCAATGCAGCATGTCCTCCGGTGCGGCACCGTCGGGGCATAGCACGGCGCGGGTGTTCCATGGACGGCCGTGATTGTCGGCGTTGACGTGAAAGAACACGCTGAATCCGCGGAAATTCAGTGGCGACCACAGCCAGAAAAAACTCGGGCGCACCGGCGGCGCGAGCGGCTGCGGATCGGCCGCGCCGATCGGGCGAACGCCCCAGCTGCGGTCGCGCGTGCCGACAGCGTCGGGGGAAAGCACGCGACGTTCGCCATCCACCTCGATCCAGCCGGTCCAGCGGCCGTTCTGCGTCAGGCGCGTGTAATCCATGAAACTGCGCGGCCCAATGCGATGGGTGAAGCGCGGTTCCTCCACCGGAAAGGCGCGGCCCTCGAACAGAAGTTCGGCGGCGACCCCCTCGCCTTCCACGTGCAGGCGCAGACGGCGCAACGGTTCCACTATTTCGATCCGGATCGGGCCGACGCGCAAATCCATCCGTTCCATGTGCAGAACGCGGGAGGCGTGCAAGCAATGCTGCGTGGTGCCGCGGAGGGCGGAGAAATGCGCGTCGGCGATATTCAGGTGCGGATACACACCGAAGGCGAGGGCGAAGAAATCGCTGCCGTCAGGGTTGTAGCCGTTGAAGAAATAGCGGTCGTAGAAATTGCGGTCGGTACCGGCGTAGGCGATCGGTTCCGGTGTCTGGTGGAGCGGATAGTCGTCGCCCTTGGTGAGCATGGCGCGAACCTCCCGGTTTTATGTGTTGGGCGCCACCATGCGAAGCAGCCGATCCAGGCGCAAGATGGTGCCGGCGTCGGCGGCGCCGGATACTGCTTCGGGCCGCCAATGACGCTGGAACGCGCGCAGCAATGTGGCGAGGTCGAGCGCTTCATCGTAGCCCACCGCGCCTAGAGCGGTGCGCACACGGGCGTCGTCCCACGGGCCGGGATCGGTCCCCTGCCCTTCCCCGCCAGGCCAAAGTCCGACGCCGTTACGCGCGAGCTCCTGCCACGGGAATAGTTCGCCCGGATCCTGTTTTCGGTCGGGCGCAACGTCGCTGTGCGCGACGACATTTCCGGCTGTGATGGGATGGCGTGTCAGAATGGCCGCGCTCAGCGCGGTTACCGATCGCATTTGCGCCGGCGGGAAGGGCCGGTAGCCCCAATCGTGGCCGGGATTGACGATTTCGATGCCGATCGAGACGTCGTTGAGGTTTTTCCGCCCGCGCCAGAACGAAATGCCGGCGTGCCAGGCGCGACGATCCTCGGGAACCAGGCTGTAGACGGTACCGTCCTCGTCGACGACGTAGTGGCTGGAAACTTTTGCATGTGGATCGCAAAGGCGATCGATGGCGTCCCGTGCCGTCTGCATGCCGGTGTAGTGCAGGATAAGCACATCCACCGCGGCCGGCCGCACGTCCTGATTTGGACTAGGCAAATTGGTGATCGGCAACACTACGGAGTTCCCTCCCGCCGCGCAGCGCTAACGACAGCGGCGGCACGCCGTCCAGGAGGCGGAGCCCCTTGGCCAGGGCAAAAACCGCCAGCGCCCGCGCCACCTGACTTCGGCGAACAAGGAACAATTAACAAAGGGGCTGTCCCAGATCCGCCTGTGCAATCGCGCCCGTGGACCAACCGTTTCGGCTGCGGTAGGCGCGGCAAGCGGTGCGGCGCCACCAGTTTCTTGGTTTGGTTGGAGCGCCGTTTCTTCGTCCCGGCCATAAGCACCAG
>JAATGE010000194.1 GCA_015654825.1 Rhodospirillales bacterium | reverse complement strand
GGAGGAGATAGGACGGGGTCTGATCGCGGCCCCAACCCGAGTCGAGCGAGACGAGGGCGCCGTCCTCCTCGGACAAGGTCAAGTCAGCCAGCGGGGTGTGGAGCGAAAGTTGCGGCATCGCGGGATGAGTCACTACGCCTGGAATCGGCATGTGGGTAGGGGGGGGATGGTCACAGTAAGGCCAGGGCTCTGCCCTGGACCCGCTGGGGCCTGAGGCCCCAGACCCCCGTTATTTGGGGGGAGACGATGAAAAGCCGCGCAGCGCTGGTGGGGTCTGGGGCCTACTGGCCCCGTCTCGCGAATGCGTGCTGCGCACGACGGGTCCAGGGCAGAGCCCTGGCCTTCTTCCTCCCAAACGTCAGGCCATTTCCAATGCGGCGCGTTCGCGGATTGCCCGGGCCATGCTGGCGATGCCGTTGCCGCGATTTGTGCTGAGGGCCTCGATCAAGCCCATCTGTTTCAGGAAAGCCGGGTCGGTTGCGAGGATTTCTGCGGGCGGCCGGCCGGAATAGACGCGCAGAAGCAGGGCGACCAGGCCCGAAACGATTGCCGCGTCCGATGCACCGGCGAGCCACAATTTGCCGTCTTCGCGAGCGGCTTCCATCCAGACCTTGCTCTGGCAGCCGGGCACGCGGTGCGCGTCGTCCATCCAGGCGGCCGGGAATTCGGGGAGGTGGCGGCCGAGGTCGATGATGTACTGGTAGCGGTCCATCCAGTCGTCGAAGACTTCGAGCGCCTCGGCGATTGCGTCGATCGCCGCCTGGGCGGTGGGTTCCGGCGGCTGCACGAACGGGCTTTGCATGCGGTGGATGTGCGATCGGCGAAGCGGTGCGTCAACCGAGCGCCGACGCGGTGAGGATGCCGCCGACGAGATGGTAGAGGCTGCTGGCCGGCGCCGGTCCGCGTATCGCATTGCCATCCGCATCGCGCCGTTCCTGCCAGAGCCCGTCCGGCGTCAGCCGCGCGGCGAGGCGGGCCGCGGCCGTGGCGCGCAGCGCGGCGGTGGTGTCGGCGCGGATGCAGGCGGCTTTCAGCATTTCGGTCTGCGGCCATAGGCGTGCGGTCATGGTCGGTGCGGCGCCGTTGCTGTGCAGACCGTCGATTACGTCGCCGGTGGTGGGATGCAGGCCGTGGCGGTCCACCAGAACCATCAGTTTGCGGGAGGCTTCCGCGAGGCGCGCGTCGGGGCCGGCAAGTGCCGCGTAGCGCCACAGCAGCCAGACCCATTCGCAGTGATGGCCGGGTTCGACGGCGAAACCATCGCCGGTGCGCAGCGGCTGCAGCGCATCGTCGAAGAATTCCGGCAGCGCGCCCGTGGCGGGGTCGATCAGGCGGGCCAGGAACAAGGCTGCCAGCCCGCGGGCGCGCTGCAGAAATACCGCGTCGCCGAACGCCTCGTGGGCCGCAAGAAGCGCCTCCAGCAAGTGCATGTGCGGGTTCTGGCGGCGCGGCAGGGCGGGCGGCAGGCTTTCCAGATAGCCGATGCTCGGATGCGCGAAGGCGCTGCCGAACAATGCCTCGAGCGCCAGGGCGCGGGCGCGCAGCGGGGCTGGCGGCAGAACCGATGCGGCGGCGGACAGGGCCAGCAGCACAAAGGCATGGTCGTAGAGATCCAGCGTGGCGTCGATCGGGCGGTTGCGGAGATCGAAGAGCCGCGCGTAGCCGCCGCCGGGCAAAGCGGCATGGCGGGTGAGGAAATCGATGCCGAGGGAGGCGGCCGCGTCGGCGCCGTTCACGCCGTGCCGGCAAGCATCGGCGAACACCCACGTTTGGCGCGCGGCGACCCGCAGCCGGCGGAACGGCGCGTCGCAGGTGTAGTGGTCGGGTTGCAGGAATTCGACGAAGCCGCCGGCGGCGTGGTCGACGCCTTGCGCCAGCCATAGCGGCAGGGCGCGATCGAGCAGCCAGGTGCGCAATCCTGCCAGGGTCGCGGCCGCGTCGTTCTGCATCGAGGTTCCGGTAAACGCTGAGGCTGTCTCATCGCTGCCGGCATAGGGCCGCCGCCGATTACGATCGGGTCTTAGGTCTCCGTGTTCGCCCTGTCGATCTCCTTTTCCGTTGATGAGGGCGCGGCTTATGAGCGGCCCCGGATTCTGACACCAAGATCACCAAGATCGCCAAGAGCTTGAGGCTAAACGATGCGCCGGCGGACGCCTTGTTTGGTGACATTGAAGTTCATCATGAAGCCCAGGCAAGCCTGCACCGGTTCAGGAGGCGAAGGTTCCGCTTCCCGGTCACGGCGGCGCTATGGCACTGCGGGCGCCTGGTATGGGTGGGGGGCGATATCGAGGTGTGGGCCGCAAGCCTATTGCGGGACGCTACCTGGCTGACCGCGGACCGGGCGCGCGCCTGGTGCCGGGTGCTGGCCGCCCAGTCGCTGCTCGGCGTAATGGCGGCCATCGTGCTGTCGCGCCATGGGCTGGACCCGGGCGGCAAGCCGCTCGGCACGGATTTCATTAGTTTCTACGCGGCCGGCCGCGTAGCCCTGACGGATGGCGCGGCCGCGGCGTACAGCCCGATCCTGCACGGCAGCGCGCAGCAGGCGCTGTTTCCGCGGGCGCGGTATGGCTACACGACATTCCTGTATCCCCCGCCGTTCCTGCTGCTGTGCCTGCCCCTGGCTCTGCTGCCTTACATGGTCGCCCTGGGTGCCTGGCTGGGGGCCGGGCTGGCGGCGCTGGCCGCTGCGATGCGCCCGCTGCTGCCGGCCGGGGATTGGCTTCCGCTGCTGGCGTTCCCGGCGTTGCTGGTCAATGCCGGCCATGGCCAGAATGCGATGCTGACGGCAGCCTGCTTTGCCGGATACATGGCCTTGGCGGAGCGCAGGCCGTTGCTGGCCGGTGCCGCGCTGGGCGGGCTGGTGATCAAGCCGCAGCTCGCGCTGGCGGTTCCGGTGGTGTTGCTGTGCGCCGGGCGGTGGCGCGGCCTGGCGGGCGCCGCGCTGTCGGCGGCATTGCTGGCGGGAGCCGCGACCTTGATGCTGGGCGTGGAGGCATGGCGTGCCTTTGCCGCCGCGGCGCCGGCGGGCGGCAGCATGCTGGCGCAGGGCCTCAACGGTTTCGCCAAGATGCCGACATCGTTCGCCGCCGTCCGCCTGCTCGGCGGTGGGGTCGTGGTCGCAGCGGCGGTACAGGCGATGGTGGCCACCGGCACGCTGGCGGCGGCCG
>JAATGE010000252.1 GCA_015654825.1 Rhodospirillales bacterium | reverse complement strand
GACAACGCCGCAGGCCTCGCGTGGCCATTCGGCCTGGGCCTGATAGCGGATCGCCGCGATGACGGCGGGCGGGAATGGTTGGGGGAGACGCATCACGGCAACGTCGCCGCGCGTTGGTCCCCGCGTCAGCCGGCGAACTGCCCGACCTGACTGCCAGGGAAGCCGTCGAACGGGAGCGGGTTAGCGGTGTCGGGTCCGCCGCCATAGTTGCTCGGGTTGTAGCGTTTGTCGCAGCCGGTCAGCCGGTGGCTGCACACGTCGGCGCTGGGATCGGTCACGAAGTTGTCGGAGATGTCCGCATAGACGGCGCCGGCGTAGGGGCAGGTGAAGTAGTTGAAGCCCGAGCCGTTCCACGTGCGATATTTGAACCTGCAAACGTCGCGGAGCACGACGCCATACGGAATCATGCGCCCCTGCAGGTCGAGCGGACTGGCGAGCTCGATCGTGATATAAGTCTTGTCGCAGGGGCCCTTGCGCTCGACGCGAAAGATGTCGGGCGTCCCGGCCATGGTGCCGTCGGCGTCAGGCTTGCCGTCGAGGAATTTTGCATAGGTGCGGCGGCGGATGACGGTGGCGCCCAGCATATCCTTGTACGTGATCAGCAGGCCCATGCCGTAATTGTTGACGTTCGACACTTTCAGCGTGGGCGTCGGCAGCGGGCCCTGGCCGCTATATTCGAAGCCCTGCGCCTCGAAGGGCACCGGCACGTAGAACGTGCCGTTGAACGAAACGAGATTGGCGCCGATCGGGCCCGGAGTGATGTTCCAGACCGGACCGCCGAGGTCGGTCAGATCGATCGTGAAGAGCTCGATGAATTGCGAGCCTGGCGCGAGCGAGGCGGCGGTTTGTTCGAGCGGGTTCGGGGTCGGCATGGCGCGGCGAGAACGCCGCGCGTTGGTCCCCGCTTCTAGGTGGCGACGCCGCGGTTAAACACGCCGCCCGGCCGCTGATTACGTATCGCCTCGCGGGTGAAAACGTCCTTCGCCATTTGCTCGAACTGGCGCTGCACCGCCGCCATTTGCGTCTGGTCAGGCGCGCCGCCGGCGCCATTGCCGCCTTGGATGATGACCGGGGCATGGACCGTGACATTCGGGCCTCCGCCACCGGCGAAGTTTGCCGCGTCCACACCAAGGCTGCCGTTCGGCATGACACGGAGAGGGAGCAGTCCTTCGTAGCCAGCCTCGCCGCCCACGTTACGGGCGCCATCGGCAGTCCGGAACGTTGTCGGCACGCTCAAGATATTGCCGGTGGCGTTGTAGCGGATTGGACCTTCCGGGCCGAAGGCGCCGCCGCGGGCAAAAGTGGTTCCACCGATCTGCCAGGCGCCGCCTCCGACGGCGGCATCGGCTGCCGCTCCGCCGCCGAAGCCCAAGAAGTTGCTGAGGCCAGCCAGAAATCCGCCGCTCTGGACGGCGCCGTCCAGCCAGCTCCCGTTGCCGATCGAGGCCGCGGCACTCCCGCTGCCGGTGCCAAGGACGCTCCCAAAAATTCCGCTGAATAAATTCTCGAGCGGTTTCTGGAAGGCCGTCTGCAGGATCGTGTCGGCCAGGTTTTCGAACAGACCGCCAACCGCTCTTTTGAACGTCTCACCGCCGCGCAGCAACTGCTCGGTCGATCCGATGACGGCGTCGCCCATGGATTTTGCGGCATCGCGCATTTTGACCATGCCGTCGACCGCGAAGTTCAGCTGTTGTGCGGTAGCGGCGTCGCCGACGAACTGCTGCTGCGCGCCCGGCTGAGTGGGGAAGCGCAGCGCGGCCGTATCCTGGGCCTGACGTGCGGCGAGCAATCGATCGATCTCATCCTGGGGCCCGATGCCCAGACTGAGATTGTACTGAGCCTCGCCGGCGCTCACGCCTGACTGGAAATGCGCTTGGGCAGCGTCCTGCTGTTGCTGCGCATTGTCCTGCTGGGTCAGTCCCGGGACGAGGCGCTGGGCGGCTACCGGATCGCCTTTAGCGAGCGCCAGGGCGCGCTGCTGAATGGTGGCGTTCCGCACGGCGCCATAGCCGACGCCCCACGCCGCGGCGAGATCGTTAGCATTTCGGGTCTGCGTAGTGATCTCGCCATTTGCCTCGGCCATAGCGCGTGCCAGGTCACGCTGCGCGGCCTCCACGCGCCGCGCCTGGTCGGCCGCGCGCGCGCCGGGATCCGAGATCGAAGGATCCGCATAGTTCTGCTCCGCGATCGAAGCGGCGCCGCTCTTGCCCTGGGAAAGAAGACTCAGGACGCTTCCGAAATTACCGAACCGGGCGCCGACGTTTTCGTTGGCCGCCTGGCTGGCGAGCCGCTCGGACGAAGCCTGGACGCCGGCGAAGCCGGCCAGGTCGCCGGCCAGCGCCGGGTTCTGGCGTGCTGTCGCGAGAGCGTCACCCGGTGACGGGCCGGTCACGTTCTGCACGTACCGACGCGTGACGGGCGTCAACGCTGAATTGTCGCCGGTCTCGATGAAATGGCGGACGCCCGTGCCGCCCAGGCCATCGTTGTAGATCGCCGCCGCATTGGCCTGCGTCCAGCGCTCCGGATTGTTGGGGTAGGTCTGTTGCAGTGTCGTGAACGCGTCGGACAGCCCGGCGACGCCCAGGTTGATGTTGCCGCCGCGGGTGCTGGCGTTTGCGCCAAGCCCGTGCGCCGTCGCCAAGCGCGACCAGGCCGATATATTGCCGGGCTGGACCTGCATCGCATTCAGCAGATGCGGATCGCTGGCGCCTTCGTTGCGCGCAATCAGCTCAGCAAAGCTCTGATCGAGGCCAAAGGCGCGCGCCGCCGCGTCGACCTGGCCGGTGGTAGTCTGGTCCAGAAGACCGAGGGGCTGCCCGCCAACGCCGAGGGGACCGAAGATCGGGTTGGTCGAGAGCTGCGGCTGGATATATTGCAGCGCGCGCTCGGTTGCGCCCCGCTGGCTCGGCGGCAGTGTCGCCAGATAGGCGTTGGTGTCGCGCTGGAAGCGCAGGTCGCGGCCCTGGCCAAAATTCTGCGCGTCGAACGTGGCCTGCTGCGCCGCGCGGCCAACGTTTTCGAGCGCTGTCGCCAGTTTTTCGAACTGCGCCACGGCGCCGTTTACCGACGGGTCGATCTTGCCGAAAGCGGCGCGCAGCTGATCGGTGACGCCGGCGTCGCCGCGGTAGGCCGCGCCAGCAGTTCCGGCGGTGAAAAGACGGCCGCTCTCGGCGCCGATCGCTTTTTCGATGTCGAGATCGCCGGCGCCGGAGCTCTGCGTCTGCAGATACACCCCCAGTGCGCGGCGCTCGATATCGGAGACCGGAAGGGCGCCGACTTGGAAGCGGATTTGCTGGGCGCGCAGCGCGCGGGCCCGCGCCACGGGATCCGCGCCGGCGCCGGCGAGGGCGGCGGGCTCG
>JAATGE010000626.1 GCA_015654825.1 Rhodospirillales bacterium | reverse complement strand
GAACCGGATCTGCGAGGAAGGCCAGGGGTTTCGTATCGCCATGGCGGGGCTGGATGGCGGCCGGCTGAATATCGGCGCCTGCTCGCTGGGCGGGGCACAGGCGGCGATCGACAAGGCGGTGGCCTACATGGGCGACCGGCGCGCGTTCGGCAAGAAACTCACCGAATTCCAGGCTTTGCAGTTCCGGCTGGCGGACATGGCGACCGAGCTTGAAGCGGCGCGGACATTGCTGTGGCGCGCGGCCGCGTCGCTGGATGCGGCCGATCCGAACGCGACACAACTCTGCGCCATGGCCAAGCGGTTCGCTACCGATACGGGGTCGAAAGTTGCGAACGATGCGCTGCAATTGCTCGGTGGGTATGGGTACCTGGCGGAATACGGGATTGAAAAGATAGTGCGGGATCTTCGGGTGCATCAGATATTGGAGGGGACGAACGAAATCATGCGGGTGATTATCTCGCGGAAGATGCTTCAGCAGTAAACAGGCCAGGGGCTCTGCCCCTGGACCCGTCACGCGAAAGCGTGCTGCGCACGACGGGGCCTGAGGCCCCAGACCCCCGTTATGGGAGCAAAACATGAAAGTCGGGTTTGTTGGGCTGGGGAATATGGGTCTGCCTATGGCAATCAATTTGCTGAAGGCGGGGCATGAGGTTACCGGGTACGATGTTGCGCAGGCGGCGCGCGATGCGGCCGCCTCGGCGGGGATCGCGGTTGCCGCATCGCTCGCGGACGCGGCGCACGGTGCGGGCACGCTGATTACCATGCTGCCTAACGGTAGTCTGGTGCTGGAATGCTGGCGCACCCTGCTGGCGCATGCCGCGCCGGGGACCTTGCTGATCGATAGCTCAACGATCGACGTCGCGGATGCGCGCGCCGCGCATGCGGCGGCGGCGCTGGCGGATAGGCAGGCGGTCGATGCGCCGGTTTCCGGTGGCACGGGGGGCGCCGCTGCCGCCACACTGACCTTCATGGTGGGCGGCACGGGCGAGGCGTTCGCGCGGGCGCAGCCGATCCTGGCCGCCATGGGGCGCAAGATCGTGCATTGCGGCGACCAGGGCGCGGGCCAGGCGGCGAAAATCTGCAACAACATGATCCTGGGTATTTCCATGATCGCGGTCAGCGAGGCGTTCGTGCTGGGCGAAAAACTGGGGCTCACGCACCAGGCGCTGTTCGACGTCGCCTCCACCGCCTCCGGCCAGTGCTGGGCGCTGACGACCAACTGCCCGGTGCCGGGGCCGGTGCCGACAAGCCCGGCCAACCGCGGCTACGCGCCAGGCTTCGCCACCGCGCTGATGCTGAAGGATCTGCTGCTGTCGCAGGCGTGCGCGGCGGCGTTCGGGGCGGAGACGGCGCTCGGCGCGCATGCGACCGAACTTTATGCGCGCTACGCCGCAACCGGAGGCGCCGCCACGGACTTTTCCGGCATCATCAACGCCGTGCGCCAGATCAATGCCGAGGGCCGCGGCGGCGAGTAGCGTTGGTCCTCGGGCCACCTAGAAGCCCTCAAAGGAGGATCGCCAACATGCCGACGCCTCGCGTTCTGCGTGCCGTCCCGATGCTCGCCGTGGCCGCCCTGGCGTGGGGACAGGCGCGCGGCGCCGCGTTCCAGTTGCGCGAAGGCGATCCGGACTGGCTGGCCAACAGCTTCGCCGGCGATGCCGCCAAGGCGTACGACGCGGGCACCGCGTGGAAAAACCCCGCCGGCATGACGCTGCTGAACGCGTCGGAAATCGACCAGGCGGCAAATTATTTCGATCCGGGCATTCGTTTCAATGGCAATGGCATCGCCAACGGCAAGTTCGTGCCGGGCGATACCGGCGGGGACGCGGCGCCGCCGGCGGTCAGCGGCGGCCTGGAAGCGGTCTGGGATTATTCGCCGGACCTGAAATTCGGCGTGGCGGCGGAAGCGCCGTTCGGGCTGCGCACGACTTACCCCAACAATTTCGTCGGCCGCTACCAGGCGCTTACGTCGGCCATCACCAATTTCCAGGTCGCGTTCACCGCCGCCTATCGCCTGACACCGCAGCTTTCCATCGGCGGCGGCCCGGTGGTCAGCTATCTGCGCGCGAGGCTTACCCAGGCGGTCAATGTTTCGGCCTTCGTGCCGAAAGGCGGCGATCCGCTGGTGGATATTCATGGCGACGCGTTCGCCGCCGGCTACGATCTCGGCGCGCTGTACGAAGTGAATAGCGGGCTGCGCTTCGGCATCGATTACAAATCGCGCCAGGGCTTCGATATCACCAATGGGCGCCAGCGCGTCTCGCTGCCGCCGCTGGTGCGCGCCGTTCCGTTTCTTGTGGGCGTGCTGGATACGCTGAATTCGGACATCACGACGCAGGTGACGCTGCCCGACGTGCTGACCATGAGCGGATATTACGACATCAATCGGGACTGGACCGTGCTGGCGACGGTGCAGTGGACGCACTGGTCGCTGATTCCGCAAATCAACGTGCAGACGCCGACGAACGTCGAATCGACGCCGATCGGGTTCAACAGCACGTGGATGGAGTCGGTCGGGGTGAACTGGCGGCCGCCGGTAATGCCGCAACTGATGCTGCAATGCGGGCTGCTCTACGATCAGGGCGCGAATAGCGATGCGACGCGCGGTCCGCGGCTGCCGGACGAAGACCGGCTTGGGCTTTCCGGCGGTTTCAGCTTCGCGCTGACGCCGCGCGTGCGGCTGCGCGCCGCGTATTTGCACGAGTTTCCCGCGGGGTCGAACCACGTTGATTATTCCAACAATTTTCCGAATGCGGGTAATCTGGTGGGGACGTATAATAACGATGCCGATGTGGTGAGCGCGGGCGTTACCATGCAGTTTTGAGTAAGGTTAAGGCCAGGGCTCTGCCCTGGACCCGTCACGCCGGAGGCCTGCTGCGCACGACGGGGCCAGTAGGCCCCAGACTCCATTTTATTTGTTCCCAGTCTGGCATCCGCTGCGAGCGCGCCGCTAAATCCACGTCTCGCCAG
>JAATGE010000398.1 GCA_015654825.1 Rhodospirillales bacterium | reverse complement strand
TTAACAAAAGTTTTTGCTTCTTTTTTCAAAAAGAAGCGCTTTTTCTTGTTCTTTTTTGAAAAAAAGAACCAAAAAACTTTTGTTCGTCTGGCCCTTCCTCCGGGCCCCGTGTTGACAAGTGCCGCGACACGCCGTGCATCTCCGCCGCGCCACCCCGGAGACCACCCGATGACCCTGCCCGCCACCATGCAACGCATCGGCGTGAAAACCCCGGGCGCCCCCGAAGCCATGGCGCTGGAGAACGCCCCCCTACCGGTCCCCGCCGCCGGCCAGGTGCTGATCCGCGTCGAGGCCGCCGGTGTGAACCGCCCGGACATCCAGCAGCGCCGCGGCCTCTATCCGCCGCCACCAGGGGCCAGCCCGATCCTCGGCCTGGAGGTCGCCGGCACCGTCGCGGCGCTTGGCCCCGAAGTCGCCGGCCTGCGCGAAGGCGACCCTGTGTGCGCGCTGGTCAACGGCGGCGGCTATGCCGCCTACGCCGTCGCCCCGTCCGTGCAATGCCTGCCCTGGCCGGACAATTTCTCCGCCATCCAGGCCGCGGCACTTCCCGAAACATTTTTTACCGTCTGGGCCAACCTGTTCGGCCACGGCCGCCTGCAAGCCGGCGAAACGGTGCTGGTGCACGGCGGCACCAGCGGCATCGGCACCACCGCCATCGCGCTCGCCCAGGCGTTCGGCGCCCACGTGATCGCCACCGCCGGCTCCGACGAAAAATGCGCCGCCTGCGAAAAACTCGGCGCCCGCGCGATCAACTACCACACCCAGGATTTCGTCGCCGAAACCCTCCGGCTCACCGAAGGCCGCGGTGTCGACGTGGTGCTGGACATGGTTGCGGGCCCGTACCTGTCGCGCAATCTGCACTGCCTGGCCCGCGACGGCCGCCTGGTGGTGATTGCCGTGCAGGGCGGCACCCAGGACCCGGAATTCAACATCCTGCCCGTCATGCTGAAGCGCCTGACAATTACCGGCAGCACGCTGCGCCCGCGCACGACGGCAGAAAAAGGCGCCATCGCCGCGGCATTGCACGAAAAAGTCTGGCCGCTGCTGAACGCAGGCAAATGCGCGCCGATCATCCACGCCACCTTTCCGCTGGGCCAGGCGCCCGCCGCGCACACGCTGCTCGAAAGCGGCGCCCACGTCGGAAAAATCGTGCTGACGCTGCCGCCGTGATCCTGCACACCATCGAGGCAGGGCAGGGGGCGCCCGTCGCCCTGCTGCACGGCCTGTTCGGCCGCGCGCAAAACCTCGGCGCCGTCGCGCGCCGCCTGGCCCCCCACCAGCGCGTAATTTCGATCGACCTGCGCAACCACGGCGCCAGCCCGCACGCGCCCGGCATGGACTATCCAACCCAGGCCGCCGACGTGCTCGAAACATTGGCCGCCCTGAACGCGCTGCCCGCCGCCCTGCTGGGTCATTCCATGGGCGGCAAGACCGCCATGGCCGCCGCCCTCGCCGCACCCGGCAGCGTCACCCGCCTGCTGGTCGCGGACATCGCGCCCGTCGCCTACAACCATCACAACGCGGGCATCGCCGCAGCGCTGCGATCGATGCCGATGCCGCCGGGCATGACCCGCGCCGACGCCGATCGCCACCTGCGCGCCGCCATCCCCGACGCCGCGGTGCGCGCCTTCCTGCTGCAGAATTTCCTGCCCGGCGGCGCGCCCGCCTGGCGCATCGGGCTCGACGAAATTGCCGCCGATATGGCAACAATCGAATCCTGGCCGCACTTCCCGCCCGGCACACGCTACGATGGACCCACGCTATTCGTCAGCGGCGCCCACTCGGACTACGTGCTTCCCACCCATCACGCCGCTATCCGCGAACTGTTCCCGCAGGCGCGTTTTGACACCATACCGAATGCCGGCCACTGGCTGCATGCGGATCAGCCGGAAGCGTTCGGAAAAATTGCCGGGAAGTTTTTCGAAAAGTGAAGGCCAGGGCTCTGCCCTGGACCCGCTGGGGCCAGTAGGCCCCAGACCCCATTTTTTGGAGTTCCCCGGCGAAGCCAGTACCCATAATTTTCCAGGCTTCGCCGTTCCCCCCAAATAACGGGGGTCTGGGGCCTCAGGCCCCAGCGGGGTACAGGGGCAGAGCCCCTGGCCTTCTTGCGTCCGACGCCCCGGTAGCGTTTGCTCCCGCCCCATGCGGGCAACCGTCATCCAGGTTGAAGCGCCAGCCCGAACTGCCGACATAAGAGCACCCGGCAGCGCTTCCGTAGTGCCCTCGAGAGCGGACGATCGTC
>JAATGE010000585.1 GCA_015654825.1 Rhodospirillales bacterium | reverse complement strand
TCGCAATCCGCCGCCAGCGACGGCCCCGAAATGTAGCGCTCGATGCAGCCGTCATGACCGCAGAAGCACGGCGGATACGGCAGGTCCTCGGCCCCCGGCCATGGCAGCGGGTTATGCCCCCATTCCCCGCCGATCCGGTGCAGCCCGGCCAGCACCGCCCCATTCACCACGATCGCCCCGCCGCAGCCGGTGCCCAGGATAACGCCGAACACCACCCGCTTGCCGGCGGCCGCACCGTCGCTGGCCTCGGCCAACGCGAAGCAATTGGCATCGTTCTCCACGCGCACCGGGCGCGCCAGCGCCGCCGCCAAATCCTGATCGAAACAATGATCGTTCATCCACACGGAGTTGGCGTTGTGCACCGCGCCGGTGAACGGACTGATCGCGCCCGGAATGCCCACCCCCACGGTGCATGCGCGCCCCACCTCGGCCTCCGCGCCGGCCACAAGTTCCACCACCGTCCGCACCGCCGCCTCATACACGCGCGGGTTGGCGACGCGCCGGCGCACCGCCTCCACACCGTCCGGCGCCAGGACAACGATTTCGATTTTCGTGCCGCCGAAATCGACGCCGATGCGCCAGCGCCCGCTCATCGGCCAACGCCGCGCCAAAACGGCCAAATTTTGCTAAGCATCCTGCCGCCCCACCTGCGCCGCGGTTGATACCGGCAGGCCGCCCCCGCATCAAACCACCCAAGGAGAACGATGCGATGTACGTGCCCGAAGCCTTCGCCGAAACCCGGCTGACAGTGCTGCACGACGCCATCGAGGCCTCGGGCTTGGCCATCTTCGTCACCGCCGCAAACGGCGAGCCCACCGCCACCCACCTGCCCATGCTGCTCGCGCGCGACGAAGGCCCGTTCGGCACGCTGCACTTCCACCTGGCGCGCGCCAACCCGCAATGGCAGGCCCCCGCCGGCGCGGCGCTGGCAATCTTTCCCGGCCCCGACGGCTACGTCTCGCCCTCCGCCTATCCCTCGAAGGCGGAACACGGCCGCGTGGTGCCGACCTGGAACTACGTCACGGTGCACGCCACCGGCCGCCCGGAATTCTACCACGAGCCCGACCGGCTGCTCGCCCTGGTGAGCCACCTCACAGCCCGCCACGAAGCCGGCCGCGCCGCGCCCTGGCAGGTCACCGACGCGCCACCCGCCTACACCGCGCAAATGCTGCGCGCGATCGTCGGCGTCACGCTGCGCATCGATACGCTGCACGGAAAGTGGAAGCTCGGTCAGAACCGCCCCGCCGCCGATCGCGCCGGCCTGCTGGCGTTCTACGAAGCGGAGGGCGCGGCCTATGCACCGCTGGCGTCGGCCGCCGAGTCGCGCAGCGAAAAGGGGGCAATATAACGAAATCAATGACTTGAATTCTAATGGCTTCGCCGACCAGGGGCTCCGCCCCCTGGACCCCCGTCGGCGTGCCGCCGCTGTCGCTAGCGCTGCGCGGCGGGAGTCTTCTGTACGGTCTAGCGAGACGTGGGATTTAGCGGCGCACTCGCAGCGGACGCCAGGCTCGGAACCGATGATGGGGTCTGGAGCCTACGGCCCCGCTTGGTCCAGGGCAGAGCCCCTGGCCTGGCCTTCCTATTGCCCAAACTTCGCGGCACATTCGAACCAACACGGGGGGAACGCCACCAATGCCTGACAACCGCCAGTTTTGCCTCGCCCAGCGCCCGGCGGACCGGGTCAACGCCGACACCTTCGCTCTCGGCACCGTGCCCGCCCCCGAGCTGCAGGCCGGAGAGGCGCTGGTCCGCACGCTCTATCTCTCGCTCGATCCCACGAACCGCATCTGGATCACCGACATCGAGCAGTACATGCCGCCGGTGCAGCTCGGCGAAGTCATGCGCGGTTACGGCATCGGCCAGGTCGTCGCCTCGAAAAACCCCGATCTCGCGCCCGGCGACCTGGTGAACGGCATGCTCGGCTGGCAGGATTATTCGATCGCCTGCCCGTCCAACCCGATGCAGGTGCTGCCCGCCGGCCTGCCGATCACGCTGCCGGCGCTGCTCAATGTCTGTGGCGGCACCGGCCTTACCGCCTATTTCGGCCTGACGGATCTCGGCGCGCCGAAAGCCGGGGAAACGCTGCTGGTCTCCGCCGCCAGCGGTGCCGTCGGCTCCGTCGTCGGCCAGATCGGCAAGATCCTCGGCATGCGCGTGGTCGGCATAACCGGCGGCCCCGAGAAATGCCGCCACATCATCGAGGACCTGGGTTTCGACGCGGCCGTCGATTATCGCGCCGCGGATTGGCGCGAGCAGTTGGCCGCCGCCACGCCGAACGGCATCGATGTCGATTTCGAGAATGTCGGCGGCCAGATCATGGACGCCGTCATGCGCCGCATGAACCTGCACAGCCGCCTGGTGCTGTGCGGCCTGATCAGCAACTACAACGATCCCGTGCCGGACATGGCCGATTTCTCCGTGCTGCTGATGCGCCGCATCACCGTGCGCCCATTCATCATCCTGGATTACGCCCCGCGCTTTGCCGAGGGCGCCATGCGGCTTGCGCAATGGCTGATGGAAGGCAAGCTGAAGCACCGCGAAACGATCGTCGACGGGCTGGAAAACGCGCCCACGGCGCTGAACCGCCTGTTCGACGGCGACAAATTGGGCAAGCTGATGCTGAAGGTGGCCGATCCTGCCTGAAGGTTCCGCGCCATGATCAGCGGCGCCGCACGGCTGGCGGGCGTCCTCGGGTGGCCGGTCGCCCACTCCCGCTCGCCGAAACTGCATAATTTCTGGCTCGCCCGCCACACCATCGACGGCGCCTACGTGCCGCTGCCCGTGGCGCCGGAAAACTTCGCGACCGCCGTGCTCGGCCTGCGCGCCGCCGGCTTCCGCGGCGCCAACGTAACGATCCCGCACAAGGAAGCCGCGTTCGCGGTCTGCGCGCGCGTCGATGATACCGCGCGCCGCGCCGGCGCCGTGAATACGCTTACGTTCGCGGCCGAAGGCATAACCGGCAGCAACACCGACGGCGCCGGTTTCCTCGCCAATCTGCGCGCCCACGGCGTAAACCCGGTGGCCGGCCCCGCCCTTCTGCTCGGCGCCGGTGGCGCCGCCCGCGCCATCGCCGCCGAATTGCTCGCCCTCGGCGTCCGCGTCCGCATCGCCAACCGCACCCCTGAGCGCGCAGCCTCCCTGGCCGCCGCACTGCCAGGCATCGAAATCCTGGATTGGGCCCGGCGAAATGCCGCCCTGGCGGACTACGCGCTGCTGGTCAACACCACATCCGCCGGCATGCACGGCGCGCCAGAATTGGACCTCGATCTCGCCCGCGCGCCCGCCTCGCTCACCGTCGCGGACATCGTCTACGTGCCGCTCGCCACGCCCTTGCTTGCCGCCGCCGCAGCACGGGGCCTGCGCACCGTCGGCGGCCTCGGCATGCTGCTGCACCAGGCGGTGCCGGGCTTCTCCCTATGGTTCGGCGTCACACCGCAAATCGACCAGGAAGTCATCGCCCTGATGGCCGCCGATATACCGGCCACATGAAAATCATCGGCCTGACCGGCGGTATCGGCATGGGCAAATCCACCGCCGCCGCCGCCTTCCGCCGCGCCGGCGTGCCGGTGTTCGACGCGGACGCCACGGTCCACGCCCTGCAGGCGCCGCACGGCCGCGCCCTGCCCGCGATCGCCAAGGCGTTTTCCGGCACCGTCACCGACGGCGCGCTGAACCGCGCCGCGCTGCGCGCAAAAGTCCTGGCCGACCCGGCCGCACTGCGCCAACTGGAGCAAATCCTGCACCCCATGGTGGGGCAGGCGCAGCGCCGCTTTCTGGCCCGCGCCCGCGCCGCCCGCGCGCTTTTGGCCGTGCTCGACATCCCGCTGCTGTTCGAAACCGGCGGCGACCGGCAGGTGGACCACGTCGTGGTTGTCTCCGCGCCGCGCAAAGTGCAAATGGCCCGCGTCCGCGCCCGGCGCCGCATGACCGACTCGGAAATTGCCGCCATGATCGCGCTGCAAATGCCGGATGCGGCCAAGCGCCGGCGCGCCGACACCATCATAACGACGGGGCTTTCTCGGTTTCATGCTGTGCAGGCAATCAAGCGGTTTATCGGCAAACAAAAGCAAGGCCAGGGCTCTGCCCCGGACCCGTCACGCCGGAGGCGTGCGGCACACGACGGGGCCGTAGGCCCCAGACCCAATTTTATAAGCAAAAAAGATGACACGATCTGTTCTGTTTGATACCGAGACCACGGGCATCGATCCGCTGAGCGGCGACCGCGTTATTGAAATCGCGGCGCTGGAGCTCATTCGCGATCTGCCTACGGGCAAATACTTTCACAAAATTATCGATCCCGAGCGCGATGTGCCGGAGGATGCTACCCGCATCCACGGCTTCACGCGCGGCGACCTGATCGGCAAACCGCGCTTTTCCGACATCGTCGACGACCTGCTCGCCTTCATCGGCGACGACCCGTTGGTCGCCCACAACGCCGCCTTCGATTTCG
Source organism: Rhodospirillales bacterium (assembly GCA_015654825.1). Taxonomy (GTDB): domain Bacteria; phylum Pseudomonadota; class Alphaproteobacteria; order Acetobacterales; family Acetobacteraceae; genus CAJCIS01. The sequence goes on along the minus strand of JAATGE010000585.1, from coordinate 2,386 downwards.
GCTTTCTCAACGCCGAATTCGGCCGCCTGCGCATGAAGCCGCTCGCCCCGGCGCGCATGGTCGATACGCTGACGATGGCCCGCGCCAAATTCCCCGGCCTGCCCAACAGCCTGGACGCCCTATGCCGCCGCTTCGCCATCGACCTTTCCGAGCGCACCACCCACAACGCCCTGCTGGACTGCAAACTCCTCGCGCAGGTCTATATCGAGCTCACCGGCGGCCGCCAGCGCGGTTTTCTGCTGGCCGCCGACGGCCACAGCACGAGTCATTTTTCCTATACGCGTAGCGAAACCCGTACCGCAGTACTCATCGTACCGACACAGGAACAGATGGCCGCCCACCTCGCATTCACCGCGAAACTGAAAGACCCCGTCTGGGCGCTGCCCTAGCACCGTAGCCCGGGTTTCACCCTGGGGAGCAGCACCGGGGCTACGGTGCTTCCGGCATTTGCCAGGTTCCCAGCACCTTTCTGAATGTGCCAACCAGGCACGCTGATATGAGCCGGCCATGAACCAGAATATACTTTTCACGCCCTCCGGAGTGCGCCTGCGCTGCCGCGTGCAAAGCGCCGGGCCATTGAACTGGCTGCTGCTGCCGGGTGGTCCGGGAATTGGCTCCGAAAGCCTGCACGGGTTGGCCGACATCATCGACGTCCCGGGTGCCGTCTGGATGGTCGATTTGCCCGGCGACGGCTCGAACCGTTCTGCCGCGAACGTCGGAGAAACTCCGTTTGCATGCTGGCCGGGGGTTCTCGTCGAGGCGGCCCGGGCGTTGCCGAATTGCGTCTATGTCGGCCACTCCACGGGCGGAATGTACCTGCTTTCGACGCCGGAGGTAGAGCGCGCGATCGTTGCCCTGGCACTGCTCAGCACCGCGCCGGACGCCAGTTGGCGGTCGCACTATTTGGCCACCACGCGACACGATCCGCTACCGGCGTTCGACGCCGCGCTGGCGGCATTTGAGAATGATCCTTCCGACGCACGCCTGCGCGACCTCGCGGTAGCATCCGCCGAATGGAATTTCGCTCCCCACTCGCTCGTGGCCGGGCGCGAACTGCTCGGCAGAATGCCCTACAACCGGGCCGCCGCGGACTGGTCCGACGCCAACTTCGACAACACGTATTTTTCGAATTGGTTTCCGGCGAAGCTTCCGACCCTGATCCTCGCGGGGTGTGAGGACCGCATCGTCGGCCAGCAAGGCTGGGACGATCCAAAATACCGGTGCGACAACATCGTGCGAAAGCACATCGCAGGCGGCGGTCATTTTCCCTGGGTCGAGAATCCCGATGCGGTTCGCCAAGCGTTCGCATGCCTTGTCGACGCCATCATGAGATCGCCAGTACCGTAGCCCGGGTAAAACCCGGGTATTGCCCAGGCGCGGCGTCCGGATGAGGTGGGTTTTTAGCGTCTTTCACCAACCCGTTTGCATCCCGCGGAAGCCTGCCGGCCGCATGCCTTGGGAGGGTGGCCGTTGCGAACCTAGTGATGGAACGTGCCGGCAACACAAGCGACGAGACCGTGTTTGACGCGATTGATCCGGCGGTCGGGCGGCGGCGTAGGCCCGGGCTCACCCGGCCTACGGCTCGCTGCTCAAAACGATGGCCTTTCGACATCGACGATCGGTCGAGATCGAGGGATTATGGTTACCAAAGTGCGGGCGATCCGGCCGGCCGCGAAACTGCGGGAAAAACCTGATGAGATCGACCGTGCGCTTTTCTCTGGTTGCCCTGATCCTGGCCGCCACCGGCGGCGCGGCACACGCGGGCCCGCTCGACTTCAACTTCACGTTCGTCGACAACGTAGGCGATGGTACCTCGATCAGCGGTGAGATTATTGGCCTTACCGATAATGCGACCAGTTCGGCGGCGGAATTCCTGATCGACTCCGCCACGGGACCAAACGCAAAAACGTTAAGCTTGCCGCTCGATCTGGTTCCGCGCGCCACTGCCAACGAAATTACGGTTTCCAGCGGTGCCGTTACGGGCATCATCTTCAACGGTTCGAATTTCGATTTCTTTACCGGGTTTGACTATTATTTCCGGTTTTCGTCTGGCTCGTTCGTGGATTGGTACGACAATACAGACATCTCGCAGCCATTCTGGGCCGACGGGGATATCACCTTTACACCGGTTCCCGAGCCAGCGAGCCTCGCCATGCTTGCGTTCGGTGCCGCCGGCATCGGCGTCGCACGGCGCCGCCGCACCCCGCTCGCCTGAGCCGGGATGTGCCATCGTGGCGCCGGCCCGCGGCCTTGGCGAGCGGCTGTTCAACATGCCGGTCGCGGTCGCGCACACGCGCGTCCGGCGCGAAATACCCCATGCGACTGAGTGGCGGTGAAACCCGGGTTTCATACCAACGGCCTTAAATTTTGACCTGTCAAAGGCCAG
>JAATGE010000062.1 GCA_015654825.1 Rhodospirillales bacterium | reverse complement strand
GCGGTCCCGGTTCGGTGCTCTATGGCAACAATGCTTTCTTCGGTGACACGACAGCGGGCGCCGGTAAGGGCGACTCAAGCGTGGCCGGCTCCGGGTTCGACACGATTTCCACCGGCGGCGGCAGCGCCACGGTGAATAGCGGCACCGGCGAAGCGACGATCTACCTGAACGACACGACGACCGGCAGCACGATCAACCAGTTCGTGTGGCTCGATGACGGTCACTCGGTGGTTTACGCGAATGGCGCGAACGACGCGGTGATCGCGACCATCGGCGGTCAGACGATCAACGGCGGCAGCAGCGCCGACTCCAACCTCACCGTTGTGTTGGCGGCGAGTGCGGGCAACGACCTGGTGAACGGCGGCGCCGGTGCGTCGATCGTGTTCGACTCGAGCACGAACGATACGGTCAATGCCGGCACGGGCGGGCTTTGGCTCGTCACCGGGTCCGATATTGCTGCCACGGTCAATGGCGGCGGCGGGCAGCTTCTGGTGTTCGGTTCGGCCGGCGACAGCATCACGGTCGGCAACGAAGCGGGCGTAACCTCCGGCCTGACCGAGCTCATCGCAGGCAGCGGCGACGAAGTGCTGAACGGCGCGGGCGCACTGTCCGGGCTGGCGTTCTTCGGTTCCGCCGATGGCGCTGCGAACGACACGCTGACCGGCGGCTTCGGCAACGATACGCTGGTGGCCGGCACGGGCAACGAAACCCTGACGGGCGGCGCAGGCAGCGACCTGTTTGTGCTGAACATGCAGACCGACGCCAACGGCAACATCACGATCGCCGATTTCGCGGGAAGCTCGAGCGACGTCATCGGTTTCACCGGTGGCTACACGCCCGACGATATCGCGAACGCCATCGCGGGCGGCCAGGAAGTGGACGGCAACTTCGTCATCACGCTTTCCGACAACACGACGGTCACCTTCACGGGTGTTTCCGGCGCGAGCGACCTCAACGGTCACATCGTCACGTTCTGATCCGCTCTTTCGGATCACTGAAAGGCCGGCCGCAAGGCCGGCCTTTTTTGTTGGTGCTTGGGTAAGGGAAGGCCGAAGCGTGCAGTGAAGGTCAGGGTTCTGCCGGCCCGTCACGCCGGAGGCGCGCTGCGCACGACGGCGCCTGAAGCCTGTTGGACCCCCAATAGCGCTGCGCGCTTTTCATCGTCTCCCCGGCGAAGCCATCACCGGATTTGGGTATTCTGGCTTCGCCGTTCCCCCCATGAATGGGGTCTGGGGCCTACTGGCCCCAGCGGGTCCAGGGCAGAGCCCTGGCCTTCCCTACTTCCCTACCCTACGGGCGCCCGTGCGAGCGCATGCGCGATACGTTGGCGTTATGTTCGGTCAGGCTCGTGGAAAACACGTGCCCGCCGGTCCCGTCGGTCACGAAATACAGCGCCGGACCGGTCGACGGATGCAGCACCGCCTGGATAGAGGCGAGGCCCGGGCTGCAGATCGGCCCAGCGGGCAATCCGTCACCGGTGTAGGTATTATACGGATCCGCGTAGTCGAGATCGTCGTGGCTGAGCGGCCGGTTCAGCGTTCCCAGTCCGCCGCTGGCGCCGTACGTCACGGTCGGATCGGCCTGCAGGCGCATGCCCGCGGCCAGCCGGTTCAGGAATACCCGCGCGATCATCGGCCTTTCCTGCGGCAACCGCGCTTCGCGCTCGACGATGCTTGCCAGGATCAGTGCCTCGCGGGGCGCCTGAAAAGGCAATCCGGGGGCGCGCGCCGCCCAGGCGGCGGCCAGGGCCCGGCCCATCGCCGCGCGGGCCCGCGCCATGACCGCGCCCGGAGATGTATCGCGTTCGAAACTGTAGGTATCCGGAAGCAGCGCGCCTTCGCGCGGCAATACCAGGTCGCCGTCCAGCAGATCGTTGGCGGCGAATAGCCGGGCGATTTGTGCCGCGGTCAGACCTTCCTGGATGGTAAGCCGGTGCTGGACCGGCCGGCCGGTCCGCAACACCGACAGAACCGCCTCGAGACTCGCGGCCCTGGGAAAATTCAGTTCGCCGGCGTGCAGCGGACCCTCGGCAGCGGTTGCCAGCGCGGCGGCGCGAAACAGCAGGCGGCTTTCGATGACGGATTGCTGCTGCAGCGCGTCGGCGACGGCCTCCAGGCTGCCGTGCGGTACGACCACATCGTGGCTTTCCTCCAGCGGACCGGGGGCGGAGAACTGCCGCAACAGCTCATAGCCGGCGCCGGCGCCCGCGGCCAACACGAGGGCAATAGCAATCAGCCTGCGCAATGGGCCATCCGGTCAGGTCGGCGCGGCGTGCCATCGATGCGCTCGCGCGATGGGGCCTTCGGCTCCGCACCCCGGCTCATAAGGTTTCGGGCGAACGGCGACGCCCGGGGGCGCGGGGCGCGGGCGCCGCGCGATCAGATGCGGCGGAAGATAATGCTCGCATTGGTGCCGCCAAATCCGAAACTGTTGGACAGCACGCAGTCGATCGGCCGCTCCTGCGCCACGTGCGCGACCCGGTCGATGACGCTGTTCCGGCTCGGCTTGTCGAGGTTCAAGGTCGGCGGTGCCACGCCGTCCCGAATGGCGAGCAACGAAAAAATCGCTTCCACCGCGCCGGCCGCGCCGAGCAGGTGCCCGGTCGCCGACTTGGTCGAGGACATCGCCAGGCCGTTGGCCGCATCGCCGAAGAACCGCTCCACCGCTTCCAGTTCCAGGTCGTCGCCAAGCGGCGTCGAGGTGCCGTGCGCGTTCACGTACTGCACATCCTCGGGCGACACGCCGCCGTTCTTGAACGCGGCGCGCATTGCCCGGAACGCACCCTCGTGCCCCTCGGCGGGCGCGGTGATGTGATAGGCGTCGCCGGAAAGCCCGTAGCCCACGACCTCGCCGTAGATCTTGGCGCCGCGGGCACGGGCGTGCTCCAGCTCCTCCAGCACGACGATGCCGGCGCCCTCGCCCATCACGAAGCCGTCACGATCTTCGTCCCACGGGCGCGAGCCCTGCGCCGGCCGGTCGTTGAAGGACGTGGACAGCGCGCGCGATGCGCAGAATCCGCCAATTCCCAAAACACAGACCGAGGCTTCGGCGCCGCCCGCGACCATGACGTCGGCGTCGCCGAACATGATCAGGCGCGAGGCATCGCCGATCGCGTGCACGCCGGTGGCGCACGCGGTCACCGCGGAATGGTTGGGGCCCTTGAAGCCGTATTTGATGGAGAGATGGCCGGACGCCAGGTTGATCAGCGCCGAGGGAATGAAGAACGGGGAAAGACGTTTCACTTTCCCCTGAAACACCTGCACGCTGGCGTCGTAGATCGTCTGCAGGCCGCCGATGCCCGAGCCGATCATGACGCCGGTCGTTTCGCGTGCATCCTCATCTTGCGGCAACCAGCCGCTATCCTCCACCGCCTCGATGGCGGCAACCATCGCAAGGTGGATGAAACGATCCATCTTGCGCTGGTCCTTGACGGGGATCCATTCCTCCAGCGAAAGGCCGCCCTCCGCGCGGGTGCCGGCCGGAACCTGGCCGGCGATCTTGGCCGCCAGGTCCGTTACGTCAAACGATTGAATGGCCCGGATGCCCGATTGCCCTTCGATCAGTTGCTTCCAGACGTGCGGAACACCGATGCCGAGCGGGCTGGCGATGCCCATGCCCGTGACGACAACCCGCCGCGCGCGCGCTGCGATACCAACATCAGACACGTGGATCAGCCGGCCTTCTGCTTCTCGATATAGTCGATCGCATCCTTGACGGTGCTGATCTTTTCGGCCGCGTCCTCGGGGATTTCGACACCGAAAGCCTCTTCGAACGCCATCACCAGCTCCACCGTGTCCAGGCTGTCGGCGCCCAGATCGTCGATGAACGAAGCTTCGGGAGTCACCTTGCTTTCTTCAACGCCCAGATGTTCCACCACAATTTTCTTAACTTTCTCGGCGATATCGCTCATCGGTATCTGACCTTTGCTTGGCGTTGGCTGATGTAAGGAATTCGGCCGGACAGGCGATTTCGGCGCCGTGCAACCCACTCCGGACGAAGCTCAGGGCCGCTTAGCACGTCTCTTTCGCCCCGGCAAAGCCGCACCAGGCGGCGCCCCGGGTGAAACATGGCAGAATTGCCACGGGCTCGCCAAGGGCGGGGATGGACAAAAAAACGATCAGGGACGGCCAGGGCTCTGCGCTGGGCCCGTCACGCCGGAGGCGTGCCGCGCACCACGTGGCCAGTAGGCCCCAGACCCCATTTTATTTGCGCTCCGCGGCTGACACAAATTCCGAAGCCAAGTAACGGAACCTGCGACTTGTCCCACGCCTGGTCTGGGCGCGGCGCCGATCAGGAGCCCGGCTTGCCGTATCTCTCCCGTCTCCAAACGACCTGGTCTGGCGTTGCCCTCCTGGTGCTGGCCTACTTATTTCCGCTGCTGCTTACGCTCGCGGTCGTGACGCCGGCCTGGCAGAACCCCGACGAGCCGCTGCACATGGCGCGCGCCGTGCAGGTGGCACATGGCGGCCTGCTTGGCTATCGCGCCTGGACGACCTCGGGCGGGCTGTCGGATCCGGCGATCTATGACGCCTACCAGCCGGTTCGCCATGTCGCCATGCGGCCGGCGGAACGGCTGTCGCCGGCCGACCTGGCCGCCTCGGCGGCGGTTCATTTCACCCCCGGCATTTCGTACGTGTCCTTCCCGAATACCGCGCAGTATCCGCCGTTCTTCTACAGTGCCAATGCGGCCGCCTACTGGATCGGCAGGGCTGGCGGGCTGTCGATCGACCATACGCTGCTGCTGGCCCGCGCCGCCAACGCGGTGGTGTTTTCGTGCGCCGCGGCCGCGGCACTGGCGCTGGCACACCGCACACGGTTGCTGCTCGCCGCGGTGCTGCTGATGCCCGGCACGCTGTCGCTGGCCTGTTCGGCGAGCCAGGACGGGCCGGTGCAAGGCGCCACCGCGCTGACGGTGGAGCTAATGGACCACATCGTAGCCGAGCGGAGGGCCG
>JAATGE010000479.1 GCA_015654825.1 Rhodospirillales bacterium | reverse complement strand
TCGGTATCGATGTCATTTTCTGAACAAAAGAAATGGGGTCTGGGGCCTACGGCCCCAGCGTGGTCCAGGGGCAGAGCCCTTGGCCTTTGACAGGTTAAAACTTAAGGCGGTTGGTATAATAGAACGAACTCAATTGGTTGAGATCAAATGGTTTCGCCGCCCGGCCGCTCCGCCCCCTGGACCCAAGACGGCTTGCCGCCGCTGTCGGTACGCGCTGCGCGGCGGGAGTCTTCTGTACGGAGTAGCGAGACGTGGGATTTGGCGGCGCGCTCGCAGCGGATGCCAGGCTCGGAACAAATAAAATGGGGTCTGGGGCCTACTGGCCCCGTCGTGCGCAGCACGCCGCCGGCGTGACGGGGTCCAGGGGCAGAGCCCTGGCCTTCTACACTTTCTTGTCCAGCGCCTCGATCTCTTTCCAGATCGTTTTGAATAATTTCTCGCGATATGCCTTCTCTTCATCGGTACCCGCGACATCCGGGTGCAGGCGGCGCACGATGATCTGGCGCACCTGCTTGTAGCGGTCCACGCCGCCGGCCGAGGCCATCAGCGAGGCGTTGGATTGCAGCAAATTGGTCATTTCAGTGCGCGACGATTCCAGTTGGTCGCGCAGTGTGTCGGCTTCCTTTTTCCATTCGTCGCGCTGCATGCCGACGACGCGGATGGCGCGCTCCAGGATCTTCATTTCGCGTTTCAGGGTGGCCATTTCCGCCACCAGCGCCGCGTCCGGATCGACGGCCGCTTCCGGCCGCTTCAGGCGCTCGGCCACGGCGCTGTCGCCCCGCGTGCCGAAGCCGTTGCGCGCCGGCCCCTCGGCGCCGTTGTTGTGCAGCGCCTCGCCGAAAATGTTCTCGGCGTCGGCCAGGAACTGGCTCCACACCGTGTAGAACCGCTTGTTCGTCGGCGAAAACCATACCTCCACCGTATCCGGGTGGTACACCACTTTCATGCCCCGCTCTTCGCAGAGGCCGATCGCGCGCCGGATGATGGGGTTTTCAACGCCCCTTTCAGGTGCAAACAAAGGCCGCTTCCCCCAGGGCCATTCCACTGACCAGATCGAACTGTTCCGCCGCCCCCAGTACTACGGTGCCGGGGGTGCCGCGGCGCTGCTTACCATCTGGCCTACGTCGGATGCCAGCGCGGCGCGCGAAGTGGGGCGTGTGTACAACATATGCCCGCCCGGATAGACCTTTAAAGTTACCCGATCCTGACCAACCGGCAGGTGCGTAACCAGCCATCGGGTTGCGGAGAACGGACACACGGTATCGAAATAGCCGTGCGCAATCAGCACACGCAACGAGGGGTTGAGCGCCAGCAATTTCTTCAAATCGCTGCTGGTGGAGAGCACGTGGTGGCCGCCCTCGCGCCAGTCCCATTTCCGGTTCACCTCCTCGTCGAGCAGCCGGTAGGTGAGCTCGGTCTTGAAGCCGAGCGTATCCGCGGCGTAGCCGGCGAACGCGCCGCCATAGGCATGGCCGTAGCCTTCCAGCAGCGGATCGGGGCTTTCCTCGCCGTCGACGCCCTCCGGCGACGGGTCCGCGATCGACAGCGACATTTCGTACAGGCTGTAGAGCCGGCCCTTCTGGCTGCGCACATCGTGCGCATCCGGGTGCAGCAGGCCGCGTTCCTTGCGCACCACCCAATCCGGCAGGCCGGTGATCGTCGCGACGTGCTGATAGAAATCGGTGGCCGCGTCGCCCTCCGGCGGCCGGCCGGCGATCGTGGTCAGGTATGGGCCGAGCGCGTAGGCGTAGGCCGCATCCACCGCCTCGGCGGAGAATTTGTGGTCGCGCTCCAGCGCGGCGGCCGCCAGCGTCGGCAGCGTGAAGGCGTAGGTCAGCGGGTCGTCGCTGAAGAAATACTGCTCCTCGAGCAGCGGCGAAACCATGACGATGCCGTTCAGGATCACGCTCTGGCTGTGCTCCAGCGCGCGGGCGACCTTGACCGAGCGGATGCCGCCATAGCTCTCGCCGACGACGAATTTGGGGCTGGCGGTGCGGCCGTTCCGGGTCAGCCAGAGCGCGATGGTCTTCGCCAGCGTCTCGGCGTCCTGGTGCACGCCCCAGAACAGCTTGGGTGCGTCGTCCGGCTTGGCGGCCAGGCTGTAGCCGGTGCCGACCGGGTCGATGAACACCATGTCAGTGAACGGCAGCCAGGTGCTCTCATTGTCGACCAGCGTGGCGTGGGCGCCGTCGGTTTCCTGGGCCGGGAAATTCAGCACTTTCGGGCCGGCGGCGCCGAGTTGCAGGTAGGCGCTGCCGGCGCCCGGGCCGCCATTGAAGAAAAAGCTGACCGGGCGGCTGCCCCGCGGGGCGCCGTCCAGCGTGTAGGCGACGTAGAAGATCGAGGCTGTGGGTTCGCCCTTCTCGTCGCGCATCTTCATCGTGCCGGCCGTCGCGGTGTAGGCGAGCTTGGTGCCGCGCACGGTGATCGAGTGGTGGGTGACGGAATCCGCGGGCAGCAGCGCAAGGCGCGCATCGGGCGTTTCAGTTTTGGCTTCGGATTTGGGCGGCGGCGCCGGCGCGTCCGCGGCAAACGCCGGGGCCGCGGCGAGGAAGCTGGCCAGGACAACGCGGGCTACTGGGTGGATCATGAAAGGCCTCGCAATAGGCGGTTGGCGGTTTTGAGAGGGGCTGCAGGCGGTGCGATAGGCGGCGCGGAACCTACCGGCGCGTGGGGTGGGCGTAAACCTGCGAGGAGAGCGGACGAGAAGGTTAAGGCCAGGGGCAGAGCCCTGGCCTTCTTGCGTTATCCTCCTCCGGAAAGCATGTCGGATCATGGTTCGCCGCATTACTCGTCTGGCCCTGCTGCGTGGCGCGTGTTTTGTGCTGGCGGGCTGGTGCGCCGCGGCGGCGGCCGCGGGGCCGAAGGTGAATTGGCTCACCTATGGTTTCGACAAGCTGCGGTCCGGCCAGAACCTCGATGAGAGGGTACTGAGCCAGACCAGCGTGGCGGGCCTGGTGACGGCGTGGGTTTTCAAGCCGGGGCCATTCGAGGCCGCGATCGACAGCAGCGTGGTCGCGTCGAACGCGGCACTGCATGGCCAGCCCGTGGTGGCGCACGACATTCGCGTGCTTGGCAAGCCGACGGATCTGGTCATTGTCGGCGATCAGAACGGTTTCCTGTTCGCGCTCGATGCGAACAGTCCAAGCAAAACCGGAACGGTCGTATGGTATAACGATCTTGGGCGGCGCACGGTGCCGTCCTGTTCCGGCAGCACGCGGGTCGTTGGCATTCAGTCCGCGGCAACGATCGACCGGCTCGCCAATGGCGGCCACGGCGCGGTGTTCGTGGCGACGAACGGTGCCGTGCACGCGCTGGCGCTGTCGACGGGCGTGGAGCTGAGCGGCTGGCCGGTGGCGATCCCTCGGCTGGCGGCGGCAGATACCGACGGTGCGACGCATGACGCCATCAACATCGCCGGCGGCAAACTTTATGTCGGGACCTCCAGCAATTGCGACGTAGCACCCTACTGGGGACGCCTGGTGCGCATCGACGAGGCGCGCGCCAAGGTGGAC
>JAATGE010000518.1 GCA_015654825.1 Rhodospirillales bacterium | reverse complement strand
GCGGCCATTTCGGCGCCGGCGACGGAGGCGGCGGAGAGCGCGGTGCGGCGGAGGAGGGCAATGGTGCCGAAGAAGCCGGGGCGGAAGCCGTGCAGAGCGGCGACCTGGCGGATCAGGCGCAGGCCGCGCCAGGCGATGAAGAGGGCGGCGAGGCCGGGGCTGGGCATGGCGGCGATGCCCGCGACCGCCTGCAGGGCGGCGGTGCGGCCGAGTTGGTCGGCGCGGGTGCGCAAAGTGGCGGCGGGGCCGTGGCGGAGCAGGGTGAGGACGGCGTCGGGGTCGTTGATGGCGCTGATGGTGGGCAGCAGGGCGGCGCCCTCGGGCAGGGTGCGGAGCCAGGTGCGGGCGGCGCGGACGCGGCGGTGGGGGTTGGTGCCGGAAAGGTCGGCGCGCAGGCGGTCGACGGTGCGAAGGGCGGCCAGGGCGCGGGCCTCGCGCCAGAAACCGGTGAGGACGAGGCCGAAGCCGGCGGTGGTGACGCCGATGGCGGCCCAGCCGAGCACCGAGCCGCGGACGAATTCGTCGGCGACGAAGTTGCTGGTTTCGAGGGCGGAGAGGCCGAGCACCAGGACGATGGCGCCGGTGGCGACCAGGGCCGGGGTGCTCCATGGGGTGCGCTCCAGCGGTTCGGGGGCGGCAAGCGGGGGCTCGAGGCGGGGCGCCGGGAGTTCCTCGGCTTCGATGCGGGGGGCGACGCGGTCTTCGCTCACAGCACGTCCTCCAGGATGAAGGCGAGCAAGGCGTCGATGCCGATGTTGGGGACGCCGAGGCGGCCGCCGTCGGGCAGGCGCATGGGTTCGAATTCGGGCAGGGCCAGGAAGGGGTGGACCCAGAAAGCGGCGTCGGGGACCTGGTCGGGGACTTCGCCGGGGTAGGAGCGGGTCAGGACATGCTGGCCGAGGACGCGGCCGCGGACGGCGGAGACGGGACGGCCTTCGAGAGTCCAGACGAAATCTTCGGTGCAGCGCACGCTGGCGATGGCGAAGTGGGCGGTTTTTACCCCAGTTCCAGGGACTTGTGCGAGGTTCTTCATGAGGGCTGCGAGGTTGCCGCGCTGGCGGTCGGCGACGTGGTCGGCCTTGGTGGCTGCGAACGCGACGCGGCTGATGATTTTTGGCGGCAGGCGCAGGTCGGTGAGGGCGGCAAAGGCCTCGGCCCAGGAGAAGCGCCAGCGCAGCGCGCCGGCGGCGGCGGCTAGAGCAGCTTGGGTGTCGGCAAAAGCGGCCTCGCCGCCGTGCAGGGCGCTGAGGACGTCGGCGAGCACGACCAGGCGGTCGACGTTGGCAAACAGGGGGCTGGCGAGGTCGCGGCGGACGGCCTCGACGTAGGCGTCGTAGCGTTTCGATAGCAGGGTGGCGAAGGGGCTTTCGCCTCGCAGGGGGAAGAAGGCGAGCCAGGGAGGCTCGGGGCCGGGGGCAGGCATCAGGTGGCGGCCGGGCTGGAGGTAGGCGAGGCCGGCGCCGCGCAGGGCCTGGAGCATGTCGCGGTAGAGTTTGGTGCCGGCGGCGGCGACCGCTTCGTTGGCGGGGGCGCGGGCGGGCAGGCCACTGGCGAAGGCCAGGAAGGGTTGCGTCAGCGGGGCGATGCCGGGGGCTTCCAGGCGGCGCAGCATGCTGGCGGACCAGGTGGCGTAGGATTGGGTCAGCAAGGGGAGATCGAGCAGCCACTCGCCGGGGTAGTCGAGGAATTCGAGGCGGAGGCGGCGGGGGGGCAGCAACGGCTGGTCGATCTGGGCGGCCAGGGCGAGCAGGGAGACGGAGTTGGTGCGCTCCGGCCAGCGGGGCGGGTCGGCGGCCAGGGCGGCCAGATGGCGCTCGTGGTCGAAGCGGGGGACCTCGCCGGCGCCCAAGGGGGCGAGCGTGAAGCGGGGGGACGGGCGGGCCAGGAGGGCGGCGGCGACGGAGGTCAGGAACGCGGTTTTGCCGGCGCGCGAGAGGCCGGTGACGCCGATGCGGACGGTGGCGGGGAAGAAGCCGCTGCTGAAGGCGGCGCGCTGGAGGCCGCTGGTGAGGTCGTCGAGCCAACTCATGGGGAGGGATTAGGGGGTTGGGGGCCAAAGGCCAATAAGGGGTAGGAAGGCCAGGGCTCTGCCCTGGACCCGCTGGGGCCAGTAGGCCCCAGACCCCATTTTCTGGGGGGAACGGCGAAGCCTGGAAAATCCGCGATAGTTACTGGCTTCGCCGTTCCCCCCAATGAATGGGGGTCTGGGGCCTCAGGCCCCAGCTTGGTCCAGGGGCAGAGCCCCTGGCCTTCTACTTCCGCTCAATCAGTTCAACTTTGTAACCGTTGGGGTCCTCGACAAACGCAATCACCGTGGTGCCGAACTTTACCGGGCCGGCCTCGCGGGTGACGCGGCCGCCGCCTTGGCGGACGGTTTCGCAGGCGGCGGCGACGTTGGGGACGCCGACGGCGAGGTGGCCGAAGGCGGTGCCGAGGTCGTAGGGCGCGGGCTGGTCCCAGTTGTGGGTCAGTTCGATTTCGGCCTGGCCTTCTTCGTTACTGGCGTAGCCCATGAAGACAAGGGTGTAGCGGCCGGCCGGGACTTCGGTGCGGCGCAGTTCCTTCATGCCGAGCAGGTCGCGATAGAAGGCAATGCTGCGATCGAGGTCGTAGACGCGCAGCATGGTGTGCAGGAATTTTCCGTGCATGGAATTCAGTCTCCTTGACCGGCTGCTAGATCGGGATCGATGCCGTAGAGGAAAAGCCCCAGGCGGTCGGCTTCGGCGATGCAGGCGGCGCGATCGGGCAGCAGGGTGCCGCCGGCTTCGCAGGCGATGCCGCGCAGGCCGGCTTCGGCCGCGGCGGTGACGGTGCGGGGGCCGATGGTGGGCATGTCGGCGCGGCGTTCCTGGCCCGGCTTTGTCAGTTTTACCAGCACGCCGCCGGGGCCGGGCACGGCGAGCGGGGCGACGCGGGCCAGCATGCGGTCGGTGCCTTCGGCGGCTTCGACGGCGAGCACGAAGCCTTGCTGGACGACGCAGCCCTGGCCGACGTCGAGCGCGCCGAGGGCGCGCACCACGGCGATGCCGCGCTCGATATCGGCGAGTGCCTGGGGGTCTGGCGCGCGGGCGCCGAGGGCGCCTTGCTGGGCGACCGAGGCGGTGAGGATTTCGTGGGCGCCGAGCACGGAAAAACCTTCTTCGGCGAGGACGCGGACGATGGCGGCGAGCAGGCCGTCGTCGCCGGACCAGGCGGCGCGGCCGATGCGGGCGAGGATGCGGGTGCCTTCGAAATCGGGGCGCAGGTCGAGCAGGCTGGGGCGTTTGACGGGGCCGACGAGAACAATTTCGTGGCATTGATGCTCGCGCAGCAGGGCGAGCGTGCGGCCGGCGGCGCCGAGGCGCACATAGGCGTGCGGATAGGCGCCGATGACGGCCGGATCGGCAAAGTCCTCGAAGCCCACAATGAAAACGGGGCGGCCGGCGGCGCGGGACGCGGCCGCGACCTGGCCGGGGAAAGGGCCGCCGCCGGCGAGAATGCCGAGCGGGGGCCGCGGTTCACCGGACATCGAGGCGATGTCCGCAGGGCTGGCGTGGGAAAATGCCGACACAGCGGGATTTATATTTCGTCAAGACAATGCCTTTGCGCTTGCCGTGCCGGGTCGAAAGCATACGGTTGAGTTCGCTGCATTCCGTGGCGAAACGTTCACGGGAGCCATTCCATGGCACTGCCCAGGATTTCCACTGCAATTCTCGATGATGACGTCGTTGCCGCCAGCGCCAACGGCATTTTGCAATGCTTGCGCGCGCTCGCGGATGAGGCGTCGTCGTTGAATTTGCAGCTTACCCGGTTGGCGATCCAGAAAGCCGTATCTGCCGCGCTGTCAGAAAACTGCGCGAATAGTAATAGTGTTTGGCGCAGCCGCCTGCATTGATCGGCCGCGCGCGGGGCGAACGAGGCTGACCGCAACGGCGGATCGGCGCTGGAGTTGCCAGTATTGATCATTAACTCCCGGCTCGTTCATTAATTCCAGGTTCGTTCAATAATTTGGGACATCCCAGGCGACTTCGAACGGTTGCGCTGGATACAGCGCGACTTCGGGAGGTGGCGTGCGTTGACTGCATCGGCCGGCGACGCTGTCACGCCGGCTCCTCGTCATCCAGCCGTTTCGCGGTGTGGCGGATCAGGCCGCGGCGGCTCGGCGCTTCGATAAAATCGAGCAATTCCAGGACGAGGGGATCTTCGGCCTGGGCACGCATGCGCGCGACGCGGTCGGAAAAAACCTCGCCGCTGCCATCGCCAATGAACAGCGTTCGAAAAACGGTGCGCAGGCGGTGCAGGCCGGCGCGGTCCACGCCGCGGCGCTTCAGGCCGATCAGGTTCAGGCCGGACAGATAGGCGCGGTTGCCGAGCACGGTGGCGAACGGTACGACGTCGGCTTCGACGCCGGAGACGCCGCCGACCATGGCGCCGCGGCCGATGCGGACGAACTGGTGCAATGCCGAGGCGCCGCCGATCACGGCGTTGTCGCCGATCGTTACATGGCCGCCCATGACGACGTTGTTGGCGACGATGACGCCGTCGCCGAGCGCGCAATCGTGGGCGACGTGCACGACGGCCATCAGCAGGCAATCGGCGCCGACGCGGGTGACGCCGGTGCCGGTGACGGTGCCGCGGTGAATGGTGCAGTGCTCGCGGATCTGGGTGCGGGCGCCGATCAGGGTCTCGGTGGGTTCGCCCTTGTACTTCAGGTCCTGCGGCGGCAGGCCGATGGTGCAGAATGGGTAGACCAGCACTTCGGGGCCGATGACGGTGTGGCCGTCGATGGCGACGTGGCTGATCAGGCGGGCGCCGCTCTGCAGCTCCACGTCGGCGCCGACGCTGCACCAGGGGCCGACCGAGGCGTCCGGCGCGATGCGCGCGCCCGGGGCCACGATGGCGGTGGGGTGGATGTTGGCGCCGGTCACCGACGCCGGCGCGGCAAACATCGACACGTGATCCATCGCGGCTCCCGACTCCTTTGGCGCGCAGGCGGTGTGGTCACCCTAGGGAACTCGGCGGCCCGGGCCAATTCACGGGATTTTGCCGCGGGTTACGAGAGGGGTAAGGAAGGCCAGGGGCTCTGCCAGGGCAGAGCCCTGGCCTTCCTTGAGGCACTCATCACGCCACACCCAGCGCCGGGGCGGCGCGTTCCATGATCATGGCCGTGTAGGTGGCTTCGGCCACGGAGATGCCGTCTACGCGGGCGACGGCGGAGAATTTCCACACGTTGCCGCGCTGCCGGTCTTTCAGGATGTGGATGCGCAACTGGTCGCCGGGCGCAACCGGGCGGCGGAACTTGGCGTTCTCGATGGACATGAAATAGACCAGCCGGCCGGCGGAGGCCGGGCCCAGCGTTTCGACCACCAGCACCGCCGCGGTCTGCGCCATCGCCTCGATGATCAGCACGCCGGGCATCACCGGGTGGCCGGGGAAATGGCCCTGGAAGAAATGCTCGTTGACGGAGACGTTCTTCACGCCGACGGCGGAGTGGTTCAGCACCACATCGACCATGCGATCGATCAGCAGGAACGGATAGCGGTGCGGGATCGCCTGCATGATGCGGGCGACATCGAGCATGGCGATTTCGGTCGCACCGGTCCCCGGGGTTTCCGTGGGCTTGGGTTCAGGTGTCGTTCCGTCCATCGGCTTTTCCAACAGGTTTGCGCGCCAGGCGCCGCAGCACGGCCACATTGCGGAAGAACTCCCGCACCGGCATGGCGGGACTGCCCACCACCTCGGCACCGGCCTCCACGTCCGACATGATGCCCGCCTGCGCGCCGATACGCGCCCTCGTCCCTATTCTCAAGTGCCCGGTGAGGCCCGCCTGGGCCCCGACCTGGACGAAGTCCTCCAACACGGTGCTGCCGGAAATGCCGGCCTGGCCGACGACGACGCAGCAGCGCCCGAGCCGGACATTGTGACCGATCTGCACCAGATTATCCAGGCGGGAACCGGCGCCGATGACGGTATCGAGCGCGGCACCGCGATCGACGCTGGAGTTGGCGCCGATTTCGACGTCGTCCTCCAGGATGACGCGGCCGAGTTGCGGCACCGTCAGGAAGCCCTGCCGCGTCATGGCGAAACCGAAGCCGTCCTGGCCGATGCGGGCGCCAGGGTAGATGTACACGCGGTCGCCCAGCAGGGCGTGGGTGACGCTGGCCAGCGGGCCGACGCGGCAGTCGCGCCCCATGACGACGCCGGGGCCGATCACGGCGCCGGCGCCGATGCGGCAGCCGGGACCGATGATGGCCCGCGCGCCGATCACGGCCAGCGGGCCGACTTCCGCCGCGGCGTCGATTTCGGCCGTCGGGTCGACGATGGCGCTGGGGTGCACGCCGGGCACCATGGGGGGCACTGGATGAAAGAGGGCGGCGACACGGGCCCAGCCGGCGTGGGGGTCGTCGGTGACCAGGGCGGCGACGCCGGGGGGGATCCTGGCGGCAAATTCGTTCGCGACGATAACGGCGCCGGCGCCGGTCTGTTCGAGGCTGGGGAGGTACTTCCTGTTGTGCAGGAAACTGACTTCGGCGGGGCCGGCGTTCTGCAGCGGCGCGACACCGGTCAGCTCGCGCTCCTGGGCCGCGGGCGGGGCTTCGGCGCCGGCGGCGGCCGCAACCTGGGCTAGGCTGAAGGGGCCGGCACGCAGGAAAAACCTCGGATCACCCAGCTGGTCCCGCATGCGGTGTGTCTCCGTCTTAGGCCCCAGGGCCAATGGCGAATGAGGGACAGGTTACAAAAGTTTTTGGTTCTTTTTTCAAAAAGAACGTTCTTTTTTGAAAAAAAGAACCAAAAAACTTTTGTTACTTGGCCTTCGTTTTTCGATGTTTATTTCGCGGCAACCGGGGAGCCCCAGTCCTTGGGGAGCGTTGCGGGATCTACGTTGTCGGCGGGGATCTGCACCGTCGGCAGCGCCTTGTTGAGTTGCGCCACCACCGCGTCGGTGATGTCGAATTCCTGCACGTTCAGCGCGACCTGGCTGCGGTGCAGCACCAGGTTCATGCCGCGGCTTTCCGCGACCTGGCGAATGATCTGGATCAGCGTGCGCTCGATCTGGCCGAGGGCGACCTCGGCCGCTTCCTGAATGATACGCTGGCGTTCCTGCAACTGGCGGCGGTCGGTGCGCACGCGGTCCTGCAGCGCGCGCTCGCGGGCCAGTGCCTGGTCGCGCGTCAGGCGCGGCGCTTCGTTCTGCAACGATTGCTGCATCTCGCGCCAGTTGGCCTCGGCGCGCTGCGCCTGAAGCTGCAGCTTTTCCTTGCGCGCGCCTATTACCTTGTCCACCGCCTGGGCGTCGCTGCTGGCGCGCATGACGTCCGGCACGCCGAGCACGCCCATGATGCCGGCCGGCGGCGCGACACCGCCGGGCAGCAGTTTCACGGTGCCGGGGAGCTTGACGGAAAAATCGCTGGTGAGGTTGGTCTGGCCGTTATGGGCCACGGCGACGGTGATTTTCTGGGTGCCGGCGCCGGCGCCTTGCAGCGTAATGGCGGTGCCCGCCGTCGCGTCCGCGGCGCTGGCGGCGAGCGCGATTTCGTTGGCGGCGCGCTTGATGACGAAATAGGTCGCATCGGCGGCGAGCGGGGCCGGCAGTGCGGCGTTGGTGCCGCTGGCGGCGACCTTCACGGCGTCGCCGGTGTCGACGGCGGTGTAGAAGGCGGCGACGATCGGCGGCAGCGGCGGGACCGGCGGCTGCGGCAGGTTGGCGAGCTTCTGTTGCAGTTCCGCGTCGGTGACGGGATCGGCCTGGTCGGGCGGGGGCGCCGCCTCATCGGGGACCGGCGGCAGGGGGGCCGTGGCG
>JAATGE010000316.1 GCA_015654825.1 Rhodospirillales bacterium | reverse complement strand
GGATCTTGAGTTCCTCCCGGATTGCCTCTGCCTGGTCAAAACCCTTGATCCTGCTGCAGGCCGTGACGAGGTTATCGGCCGCCGTTTTGAGCGCGGCGCGCCGCGGAGCGAGTTGGTCCGCCTGGTCGCAACGGCCTTCGGCGTCTGTCTTTGCCGTCCGATAGGCCCCGATCTGCGCTTGCAGTGCAGGGTTATCTTTGACGGCAGCGTCCTGCTGCGCCATGTCGGCCAGGGTAATCAGCGGTTTCAATTTCGCGAGCTCGACGCGGTGGGTAAACCTGAGTTGGGCCAGCGGGTGCAGCGCCGTGACCTGGGCGTCCAGGGCGACCAGCCGTGCGTCAGCCTGGTCATAATCGTTCGCAAGCACGGCCGCATTGACGGAGGCCAGTTCGGTTGCAAGCGCGTTCGCCTGCGGCTCGCCCCAGCGCGTGATGTCCTTGATCAAACCGGGGACGCGCCCCAATTCCGCCTGCCGTTGTTTCTTCCACGCGAACGCCGCGCGCGCTGCGGGGTCTAGCGCCGGGTTGCGGGCGGCTTGCTGCCAGGCGGCCGGGGCTACCGCAACGGCCGGATCGGGCGCTGCGACCGGGGCAACCGGTGGCGCTACCGCAACCAAAGCCGGGGTTTCAGCAACGACAGCCGGCGCCACCGCAACGACCTGCGGCGCCTGAACAACCGGCTCCACCGCATCCTTGACCAGATGCCGATCGGCAAATTGCCGCGGTTTGGGGGCCAGCAACTTCAACTTTCTCAATGCACCGCTCATGTCACGCGCTCCTTCAGATGGTTGCCAGGATGGCTTTGAGGCTGGCGTCGGCCTTCGCCCGCACGTCGAGCGGCAGGAAGCCGTTGTCATCGATGTCCGCCATCAGCGGGTCGAACTCGACGTACTCCTGGTAGTCGTGCACGATCGCGCGTGCCTCCTCGCTCAATTGCTGTTTCTGGGCCGGATCGGTGCTGCCGCGCAGCGCGTTCAGCTTGTCGCTCAGGCGGCCGTCCAGACGCTCCAGCACGACCGAGAGCCTGCCGACATTCCGTTTGATGTCGTCATGGTCCGGTTCGTCTTCCGACTGCTCGATGATGGCCTGTTGCAGGGCCGCGATGCCGTGGTCGAGCTGGGTGCGCATGGCGTTCCACAGCATCATGCCCTTGGCGAGCCGCACCGCTGCGCCATCCGCCGGTGATGAAGCGGCCGGTGTCGCGGCCGGTGTCGCGGCGGGGGTCGCTGGCGCCGCGGGCGACCAGGCATGTCCGGTGGCCGCCAGGCCGCGTTCCAGCTGCTCGATGCTGGTCGCCGCATAGGCCGCATTGCCGGTCTGCAGATTGATGATCGCCAGGCGCGCCATCTTGTTCAGCTCGGCCTTGTGGTCCGGGTCCGCGACCTGGGCGACCAGGGGAACCAGCGCCGCCAGCCGCGCCTTCAGCGTGGCGGCATCGGCGGTCCCGGTGTCGTTTGCTGCGGCAGGTGGCGGCGGGGCAGGGGGCGCCGAGCCAGATGGCGCCGGCGCGGCAGCGGCAGTGGGCGCCGCTTCGGCCGCGAAAGCCGCGTCCTCCTCCTCGGCGTAAGTCTCTACCGGGGTGCCGTCCTCGAGCAGCAGGTGGACCTTGGTGAAGCCGGTGCCTTTCAGGGTTTTCACCAGCTTGCGGGCCATGCTGGAGACCGCCTTGTTGATGTAGATCTTGACCAGCTTCTCGTCTTCCGCCTCGTCCACCTCGGCGCGGCCGAAACGGATGTTCCGCGCGTCCGGCATTTGCTTGATCAGCGCCGCCTCGACCGCTCTCGGGCCCTTGATGCGGTCCAGCAGCAGCAGGCCGAAGGCGGGATCCTGCCCCAGGCCTATCGCGCAGCTGATCGGCTCCTGTTTCGATTTCTTCAGGAGGACGCGCATCTCGTGCTTGTCCATCCCGGTATTGACCTCTTTGGCCATTTTGGTTTCCTCGCAGTTCTGGGCTACGGAATCGATTGGCTGACGGATCAGCCGCAAGCGGAACGGTCGGGCACGCAGCAGGCCAGCCGGCCGGCGGGAAGCCGGTTGCGGCGTTTCGCGCACACCGCCGTTTCGCGGATGCACCTGGCATCGTCTCCCCGGTCGAACCTCGCGGCCGCCGTCGACAGCGCGGGTTAAAGCGTGGCAGGGTGCGTCACGTCTCGACATTGGGATGAAATCGGGGTGAAATTCCTCCGATAATTGGACTACATCCGGGCGACGATCGGCGATGGCGACGGAGCTGCCTCCCGCGGTCTATCGGTTTGACCGCTTTGTTCTGGACCTGCGCCGCGGCGTGCTGCTGGCCGACGGCAAAGAGTGCGCGCTGCGGCCCAAATCATTCGCGCTGCTGCGGTATCTCGTTGAAAATGCGGAGCGCCTGATCAGCCGCGACGAAATCATGCACGCGGTCTGGCCGGACACGTTCGTGACCGAGGACAGCATTACGCAGTGCATCAAGGAGATCCGGCGCACGCTCGGAAACGGGGCGCAGCCGCTGCTGCGCACGCTGACCCGCCGCGGCTACCTGCTGGCGGTTCCGGTATCGAGGCTGGATACCGCGGCCGCGGCGGCAGTGCCCGTTTCGGGGACCGTTGCCGCATTGCCGCGGGAGCTCTCGGCGCCGCCCACGGGCCGTCCCGTGGTGATCCTGTTGCCGTTCGAGAACATTGGCGACGATCCGGCGCAGGGTTACTTCGCGAACGGGCTGACCACCGATCTGGCGACCGACCTGACGCGTTTTCAGGACCTGCATATCGTCGCCCCGCAGCTGCAGGGCACCGACCCGGCCTCGCCCGCGCCGGATGCGTCGCTGCAGGCGCTGCCGCCCGGCGCGCGCTATGTGCTGAGCGGAACGGTGCGGCGCGCCGGGGGGCGCATCCGCATCGCGGTGCAGCTGGGCGATGCCCATAGCGGCGTCAGCCTGTGGGCCGAGCGGTTCGACCGGCCGCTGGAAGATCTGTTTTCCGTGCAGGAGGACCTGACCAACCACATCGCGGCCTCGGTCGATATCCAGGTCGGCCGCGAGGGTTTGCGGCGCGCGCGGCGGCATCCACCGGCGAACCTGGATGCCTACGACCTGTACCTGCGGGGGCGCGAGCTGCACGGACGAACCACGGAGGCGGATACGCTGCTGGCACGCGAAGTGCTGGACCGCGCGATCGCGGCCGATCCGAATTATGCGCCGGCCTACGCGTACCAGGCCTACATCGTGCTGCGCGGCTACATTTTCGAATGGGGCCAGCCGCGCGGCCGCGCCGCGCTGGATCTGGCGCTGGAGCTGGCCAGCCGCGGCGTGGCGCTCGAACCGGATTCGTCGCTGTGCGTGATGCGGCTGGCGTTCGTCCTGGCATTGCTGGGGCGCCACGACGAGGCGGTGGCGATCGGCGGCCGCGGCGTGCGCGCCAACCCCTCCGACGCCGCGAGCCGGGCGACCTACGGCGAGATTCTGAGCATGGCGGGTGCGCACGCGGCCGGCGCCGCCGAACTGCGGCTGGCGATATCGCTGAACCCGTATCATCCGCCGTTCTGGACGGCGCCGCTGGGCCGCGCCCTGCTGCTGGCCGGGCAGGCCGGCGAGGCGTTGACCGAGCTGCAGCGATGCGCGGCCCTGGCGCCGGATTACCGCCCCTGCCACTCCTCGTTGGTCGTGGCGTGCATCGAAACCGGGGATCTGGCGGGCGCGCGCGCGGCGCTGCGGCAGGTGCACCGGCTGTGGCCAGGCCTGGCGCGCGGCAATTACGATGCAGCGTTCGAGTTCCGTAACCAAAGCGACACCGACCGCTTCCGGGCGGCGTTCCGTGCGGCGGACGCGGCGCAGGGCCAGGGCGCGATGGCCGCCGACTGATACCAACGGCCTTAAATTTTTAGCTGTCAAAGGCCAGGGATCTGCCCTGGACCCGCTGGGGCCTGAGGCGCCAGACCCCGATTTTATTTGTTCCGGGACTGGCAACGATACCGAGGCGATCCAAGAGCCGTTGGCGCTGCTCCGACCGCGGGGCGCTAATGGGGGTCTGGGG
>JAATGE010000650.1 GCA_015654825.1 Rhodospirillales bacterium | reverse complement strand
GGGGCATATGCACCAGCCTGGCGTTTGGGCACACCTGGCTGAATATACCAAGGGTGCCGAAGAGAAATTCGTGAAGCTTGGCGAAAGCATTATTCAGGTTGGTGAGAAGGTTGCTGAACTCATTCCCGCGCTCGGGGGCCTCGGCGCTGTCACCGGACTTGCGGGCATGTTTGAGACGGTCGAACGCACATCAGAGGCGTTCTCGAAACTGGAACACACCGCGCAGGGTCTGGGGCTCGGCACCCGCGAGTTGCAGGTTTGGCAGGCGACGGCGAAGCTGACTGACACCGACGTCGAAAAGATGGACAAGACCTTCCAACGGCTGAACGCCACCTTGGGGGAGGTTGCGTCGGGAAAAAATAAGGATGCTACCGCCCTTTTGCGACACATGCATTTCGACAAGTCGGGAGTGCATAGCACAACCGAGGCGCTGTATTGGCTGGCGGATCAGTTCGAGAAAACGACCGGAAACGCCAAAAAGAACGCCGGGCAGCTTCGAACGGTTATGGCGGATACGTTAGTTGGCAAGAAAGTGGCGCCGGACTTTATTGCGGTCATGTCGAAAGGAAGCGCCGCGCTGCGAAAAGCGCACAAAGAGGCGGAGGAAGTTACCTTTGACATGACGCCGTTCGGTGAGGGGCTGAAGACCTATCACGACATGATGGTGAAGCTGCAGCTCGCCACCGGCGCTTTCGGGGATGAACTCGGCGCGAAGCTGGAGCCGGTTCTAGGGCCGGTTGTCGATCGCGTTGAGCGCTGGGTAAACGCCAATCGTGATTTTGTGGCAACCAAGATCGTCGAGTATGTCCAGGACCTGGATGACTACGTCGAAGCGGTCGACTGGGATGCTGTTGGGGACAAGTTCAAGAAATGGGCAGGCGACGCCGGCGAGCTCGGCGAAACGCTCGGCAGTGTGAAAACGGCGCTGGAGGTGATCGCAGGCATATCCGTGGCGAGCAAGATTGCGGATGTGGTTGCATTGGGAGCTGCCTGGACGGGTGTAGCGGGCGGCGCCAGCGGGGCGGCCGCGGCAGAGGGCGCGGCCCTTGGTGCTGCCATGGCCGGCCGGCTGGCGGCCTTGGATGTGGGCGTGGGGATATGGAGCTACAAAGCCAATTCCGACGCCTATGCGGACTACAAGCAAAAAGTCGTTGGGTTCGCCGAAGCGGCCGGCGATCGCGCCAACCTGGCGGCGCGTGTAGCGGCTTTACCGCCGGGGAAGCGGATGGAATTTGAGGATATGGAACGGCGGCATGGTTTCACACCGTTATCGGAAAGCAATAATGAAATCGATCGCGAGCGCCGGTCCTTCTGGGGTGCGTCGAACCCTTCGTCGCAGCTGACAGCGCCAGACTTTCGTTCGTTGTCTCAGACAGCACCCGCGGGGGCCGTCACCCGCGTCGACACCAGCGGTAAGGCCGATATTAATA
The DNA here is from genome assembly GCA_015654825.1 of Rhodospirillales bacterium. Taxonomy (GTDB): domain Bacteria; phylum Pseudomonadota; class Alphaproteobacteria; order Acetobacterales; family Acetobacteraceae; genus CAJCIS01. The sequence continues at coordinate 1,447 of JAATGE010000650.1, read as the reverse complement.
TCAACATCACGGGCCTGCCGGCTGGCGCCGGCGCGAATGTGCAAAGCTCGGGCAGCGGCATCGTCGGCGACACACATGTCAATACCGGCCGAGCCTTTTGGGATCATCCGTATGGCGAATAGAGAGGCCATGACGTTCGGTCTGACGTGATAGTCGCGCAACGGAGGAAAGTTGATCCATGCCTATCAACATAACGATAAAGCACAATTTCGAGTCCGCGGCCGGGCGATTTGAACAAGTGGTGCACGGGCGGCTAAATTCCGCAACGGCGATCTGGCTGAATAATGTTGCATTTAAAGCGCGTGTGGCGGTGCAGGATGAAATGCGCAAAGTATTTCGCAACCCAAAATTGATCACCTTAAATTCAGTTCTGGTGCTCAAGGCTGACTTCAATCAGCCTATGGATAAGCAGGTGGCGCGCGTGTTCATCAACGACTACCTCGCGGGCGGCGTGTCGCCGGCTAAATATCTTCGCACTGAAGAAATGGGAGGCGAACGTGCCCAAAAGCGGTTTGAGCGCGGCCTGTCCACTCGGGGCCTACTCTCGGGCGGCCAGGAGGCGACGCCTGGGCCCGCCGCCGAATTGGATGGACAAGGGCAGTTGTCGGGCGGCGGCATAACGCGACTCCTGTCACGCGTCGGCGCGTTGAGTGAGGTTGGTTATTCAGGAAATGCAACGAGAGGTAGTTTTGAGCGAGGTATCAGGGCGCAAGCTGCCAAGGCACTTGGCAAGGGCGCAAGTCGGGAGGATCGACGGCAGGCCGCTGCCGGAGCCTACATTCCTGCCGTGCGCATTACAGGAACGGATTTTTTCGTAGCGAAATCGAAGCTGTCAGAAGGATATATGGGCGTTTTTCGGCTGGTTGGTCGGGGGGATGTGCGGCCGGTCATTTGGTTCGATACGCGCAAGCCGAACTATTCACCTCGATTCCCCTTCCGCCTGACGGTGCAGAAGGCCGTCGCTGCCGCAGGGGCTTCCGAATGGAAGAACGCGGTGCGTAAGGCGTCGCGCCTGTAGGGCGGAGTAAAAGATAGGCCGCTGCGAGATTCATGCCGCCCTGAGCGGAAGCAGGGCGAGCTCTCGCGATGCGTAACATGGCCGGAGCGCGCTGGCCCGCGAAACGCGCCGCACCAGCCGGCGGTGTGCGAAAGAACACCGGCAGGGTGGGGACCTCCAGCGATGCTAACTCCATCGTCTGGGTAAATGGTGGCCCGCTTGTGAGCTGGCCCGCCGCAGCTTGATCGGCGGGCCAGCTTTCTTGCTGGCGGTTGCGCGCGCCTCGCGCGCCCGTGGTGGGTAATCCACCGGCGGACAGCGGCACCGCCCCCGGGCCTTCCACCGTCGCGGCGATACCCACGAGGCTGGTGGCGCCACGTTCTGTAGGCGCTGGGATCCAATAGATACCTCGATCGCACCTGGCCATCGTTCCGATCGGCCCGCTGGCCG
>JAATGE010000335.1 GCA_015654825.1 Rhodospirillales bacterium | reverse complement strand
CCGCAGGCGAGCGCCTCGACAATCACATTACCGAAGCCTTCGTAGCGCGAGGTGAGGATAAATGCCGCCGCGCGCGAGATCCACGGCAGCGGGTCCGCGACAAATCCGAGGAAATGAACTTTTTCGCCGATACCAAGTTCAGCGGTACGACGCTGCAGCACGTCTTTCATCGCGCCGTCGCCCAGCACGACGAGCCGGGCCGGGCCGTTGCGGACGCGGCGGGCGAATGCTTCCAGCAGCAGCACCGGATCCTTCTGCGCAACCAGGCGTCCGGCGAACACGAACGTCGGTATTTCGATGTCATCGCACCACGTATGCGGCATCGGCATCGCCGCGCGGCTCGGAATATCGTCACCCGCAACCGGATTATGAACGATCTCAATATGCGCTTCGGCGAGGTGCGCGGTGGCGACCAGATCTGCCGCGACACCGGCGGAAACCGCCAGCACAGCGTCGGTTCGCGCGGCGAGCAGACGGTATAGCAACGGTATCAAGCGGTAGCGCCAGCCCAATGCGCGCTCGGACGACAGCGCGTTGTGCTGACATATCACCAGCCTGGTTGGCACCCGCGCCAATCGCCGCGCGATGATCGCCGCGATATTATTGTGATCCAGGCTGCTGACCAGCACATCGGGTTGATGAATGCCGAGCCACCGCGCCAGTGGCACGATGCTGCTCGCGGTGTGCGGCTGCCCCAACACGACGAGTTCCACCGATTCGGGCACCAGTCGAGCCAATGCGCCGCCACCGAGTTGCACGATGAGGAACACCTTGTGTCCGCGCGCGGCCAGCGCCGGCAACAGACGCAGGCGCATGCGTTCGACGCCGCCGCCGGACAGGTCGTGCATGAAGAACGCTATCCGCCATGGCTCGCCGGACACTAAAATCTCGGCAGTGCGGATCGAAACCCACCGACGAGGATGCGGCGATGATTTCGCAGCGGCCGCGTTCCATGCGCCATGACACAGGCAACCAGGAGGACCAGCAGAGTCGATTTCCGGCCAAGCGAATTGCTGGCCGAAGCTGCCAAAAGCAAAGCGGAAACCATCATCCGACCTGGTGCGTCGGCGCGGCGCCATAGCGAGCGCACCAGGGCCAGCATGCCGATCACAAAAATCGGAAAGCAGAGGGCCCCGAGCGAGACAAACATCAGCAGCCAGAAATTCTCCAGCACGTCGAGACCATACTGAAGTCGCAGCGGTTCGATCATTGCCAGCAGATCGGCGCGACGGCAGCCGAACACCAGTTGTGGCGCATCCATCAGGTTCAGGATCTGGAACTGGTCCAGCCGTGCCCGCGCGCTCGGATCCCAGTAAAGATGCGCGACCAGGCGATCGCCGAGCCCGGACGCCAGCACGCCGCATACCGCGGCGCCGCCGGCAGCAACGGCGATGAGCGCCGGCGCCAACTGCGTCAGCGCGACGCGGCGCGACATGATTTTTTGCCCGAGGCAGCACGCATACCAGCCGCACATGAAGAGTATCGCCAGCGCCAGCGCGACGCGGCCGCCGAACACCAACAGAGCGGCGAACATGCAGGTTGCATAGGCACAGGCGGCGAGCGGCCTTCGCGCCGGATCGGGTAGCAGAAACATGCCGATCATCGTCGCCGCCGCGCCCGTCAGCGGATGATCGTACAGGGATGTCGGTCGGAAATCGGCCGCACGCTCGGGAATGCTCGGATCAAGCGGTATCAGGTGCGCCCCCGCGGCCGACTCGCCGAGCGCCACGGACGCATTGAACAGGAACAATGCGCGGAGGACGTTCCGCAAGCGGGCCGCCTGCGAATTTGTCAGGCCTGCCAGCGCCACACCGATCATTCCCGCCGGTAGGAAACTGTCCAGCAGAGCACTCAGGTTGCCCGCGCCGGTCATGACAGCCGCATACATGACGCAGAACGCGATCGCCGCCAGGAACAACACGAGATCCGGTTCGCGCCACGCGAACGACCAGGCGGTACGCAACGGTTGGCCACCGCTTGCTAGCCGTGCGGCCATGGCGGCGGCCGCGAAATACGATCCCGGATGAAGCTTTTCCACCGGCCAGCCGCCATCCGTTACATAAAAGCTGCCAAGTGCTGTCAGCAGATTTGCGCTGACCGTGAACTCGACGACCAGTGCCAGGGTGGCCAGCCAGATCGCCAGATTTGGAGGTGCGGATCCCATTGGTCAGAACTGTCGTGAGACTGGGCGGCAGGCCGCGGTTCGAGTAGTCTGCGGCTGCATCGAGGCGATGGCGGAGGCCGTCATATGTTCGGGCGGCGCCGATTCCTGGCAACGACGGCATCGCTGCCACTGCTCAAGGCCAGCGCGCACGCCGATGGCCCCTCGTTGCGCAGCCTTGCCGCGGCGCGGAACATCATTTTCGGCGCCGAGGTTACTCTCGCCGATATCACGCCCGATCCCGATTATGCGGCGCTGGTGGCCCGCGAATGCGCCATCATCACGCCGGGAATTGAGGCGAAGTGGGGAAATATCGAGCCGGGCGATGGCGAATTCCGCTTTGGCTCGATGGACGCGCTGGCGGAATTCGCCCGCGGGGCCGGGCTGCGCCTGCACATGCACAATGTGATCTGGGCAGTCGGCCTGCCGGCCTGGACGTTGCAGGCGCTGCGGCAGGGACGAGGCGCGCCGATCATCGCCCGGCATGCGGCGATAGTCGCTGGCCGGTACAAGGATATCACGGAATCGTGGGACGTCGTCAATGAACCTGCCGATCCACACTGGCCGAGCGGCGCCGAAGGATTGTGCACGACGCCGGTGCGGCAAT
>JAATGE010000478.1 GCA_015654825.1 Rhodospirillales bacterium | reverse complement strand
CTCGCCGCCGCCGCCGCCCGTGCCCGCGCCCAGGGCGTACCGATCGTGGCGCTGAAAACCGGAAGATCGGAGGCTGGCGCACGAATGGCGCTTAGCCACACCGCGTCGCTCGGCAGCGCGGACGCGGTGGTCGATGCGTTTTTTCGCCGCATCGGCATCGCGCGCGTCGACACCATCCCGACGCTGCTCGAAGCGCTGAAGCTGTTGCACGTACAGGGCAAGCTGCCGGGCCGCACAATCGCCAGCCTCAGTTGTTCCGGCGGCGAGGCCGCACTGATCGCCGATGCCGCGTCGGCCGCCGGCCTGCAATTCGTTCCGCTATCGCCGGCCGCATCCGCCGATATCGCCGCCACCCTGCCGGAACTGGTCAGCGTCGCGAACCCGCTCGACTACCACACGTTTGGCTGGCGTAACCGCCCCGCATTGGCCGCCACTTTTGCCGCCATGATGCGTGCCGGTGCCGATCTTAATATGCTGATCCTTGATTTTCCCAGACCGGACAAATGCGAAACCGCCGACTGGGATATCGCCGCGGAGGCCCTGGCGGATGCCGCGGACGCCACCGGCCGCCGCGCCGCGATCCTGGCCACGCTTCCGGAAGCGCTGCCGGAGGCCAATGCCCGCGCGATGACCGAACGCGGCATCGTGCCGCTGTTCGGCATGGTGGAAGCCCTGCACGCCATCGCGGCCGCGGCGGATGTGGGCGGCTTCTCCGACACTGCACCCACCGCATTGTCGCCCGCCGGACCGCTGTCCGGGCGCACCGCTACGCTCTCGGAATGGGATGGCAAGCGCCATCTTGCCTCCTTCGGCGTCAACGTGCCGCACGGCGGTGTCGCAAGCAGCGTCGATGCGGCGGCCGAAGCAGCGCTCACGATCGGTTTCCCGGTGGCGATAAAGGCCGTAGGTTCCACCATCGCGCACAAGACCGAGCGCGGTGCCGTCCGACTTCATATCGGCACCGCGGCGGAAGCGCGCGCCGCGGCCGAACAATTGCTGCCGCTCGCCGGCCGGGTTCTGGTCGAGCGCATGGTCAGCGGAACGATCGCCGAACTGATCGTCGGCGTCGCGCGCGACCCGGCACTCGGTCTGTATCTGATGCTTGGATCCGGGGGCGTGCTGGCCGAACTCGTCGGCGATACCGCGACCCTGCTGCTACCCGCGACACCTGCCGAAGTGGCCCGGGCTTTGGCAACGTTACGGGTTGCGCGCCTGCTGCACGGCTATCGCGGCGGCCCGCCCGGGGACATCGCCGCCGCCATCGACGCCGTTCTCGCCATTCAGGATTTTGCCATGGCACACGCGCACGATCTGCTTGAACTGGACGTCAACCCGCTGATGGTCCGCGGCGTCGGCCAGGGCGCCATCGCCGCGGACGTGCTGATGCGTCTTGCACTGGAGGCCACCGATGATTGACACACCCCTGCACGTCACGCGCGACGGGCCCATTCTCGAACTCGTGCTGAACGTTCCGAAGGCAAACGCCATATCGGCCGCCACCAGCCGCGTAATGGGCGCGGCATTCGCCAACTTCCGCGACGATGCTTCATTACGAGTTGCCATCGTAACCGGCGCCGGCGAGCGGTTTTTCTCCGCTGGATGGGACTTGAAAGGCGCCGCCGCCGGCGAACCGCCGGATGCCGACTATGGCGTCGGCGGCTTCGCCGGCCTGCAGCAATTGCCTGGCCTGAACAAGCCGGTCATCGCGGCGGTGAATGGCATGGCCGTCGGCGGCGGCTTCGAACTTGCTTTGTCCGCCGACATGATCCTGGCCGCCGAGCACGCGCGATTCTCGCTGCCCGAAATCAATGCCGGCACGCTGGCCGACGCCGCCACGCTGAGGTTGCCACGCCGGATACCGTTTCATATCGCGATGGAGTTGCTGCTGACCGGCCGTTGGATGGAAGCGGAAGAGGCGGCAAAATGGGGTCTGGTGAACGAAATCCTGCCCGCGGCAGACTTGCTCCCGCGCGCCAGGGCACTGGCCCGAATGCTCGCCGACGGCCCGCCGCTGGTGTTCGCCGCCATCAAGGAAGTGGTGCGCGATGCGGATTCGCTGTCTTTTCAGGACGCCATGGCGCGCATCACGCGGCGCGGCTTCCCGGCCGTCGCTGCGCTCTACGCCAGCGAGGATCAGTTGGAAGGCGCCCGTGCGTTCGCGGAAAAGCGGCGCCCGGTTTGGAAGGGCAGGTAGCAAGGCCGGGGCTTTCGCGACCCCTTCACATCGCGCCCGCGCCGCGCAGGGCGGCGCGCGCGGGCCCCGGCCCGGTTGCCGGCAAAATTTGACTTCCCGCACCGCACCATGATCATAGCCAACCATGCTGCCCGCTTTGATGCCGACCTACGCCCGCGCCGACCTCGCCTTCGAGCGGGGCGACGGAGCATGGCTCACAAGCACCGACGGCCGCCGCTACCTCGATTTCGGCGCCGGCATCGCCACCAGTAGCCTGGGTCACGCGCATCCGCATCTGATCGCGGCAATCGCCGAACAAGCCGCGCGCGTCATGCATGTCAGCAATCTGTACCGCGTGCCGCAGGCAGAACGCCTGGCTGAACGGCTGGTAGCCGCCAGCTTCGCCGACAGCGTGTTCTTCTGCAATTCCGGAGCCGAAGCGAACGAAGGCATGATCAAGATGGTGCGCCGCGCCATGGCCGAAACCGGCCAGCCGCAGCGCTACCGGGTCATTTGTTTCGATGGCGCGTTCCATGGCCGCACCCTGGCGATGCTGTCGGCGACCGGCAATCCGAAATACCTGGCAGGCTTCGGGCCGCCGGTCGATGGGTTCGATCACGTACCGTTCGGCAACATGAACGCGGTGCGCAACGCCATCACGCCCGAAACCGCCGGCATTTTGGTGGAACCGATCCAGGGCGAGGGCGGCGTGCGCCCGGCACCGGATTTTTTTCTGCGCGACCTGCGCGCCGCCTGCGACGAATTCGGACTTTTCCTTGTGCTGGACGAAGTGCAGTGCGGCATGGGGCGCACCGGCAAGCTGTTTGCCCACGAACATGCCGGCATTGTGCCCGACGCGATTTCGGTGGCCAAGGGCATTGCCGGCGGCTTCCCGATGGGCGCCATCCTGGCCCGCGAGGTGCTGGCGAAACATCTGCCGCCCGGCAGCCACGGCACGACGTTCGGCGGCAACCCGCTGGCATGCGCGGCCGCGAACGCCGTGCTCGATGTGCTGCTTGCGCCCGGGTTCCTCGATCAGGTGGCCGATCGCGGCCGCGTCCTGAAAGATGGCCTGGTAGAACTGACGCAATCGATGCCGCAGGTATTTGTCGGCGTGCGTGGCATCGGCCTGATGCTCGGCCTGGTCTGCGCGGTGCCGAACACGGAGTTGCAGGCGGCCTGTGTCGCCGAGGGGTTGCTGACGGTTGCCGCCGGCGAGAACGTTCTGCGCCTGCTGCCGCCATTGATCGTAACGCCCGAGGACATTGCGGAAGCGCTTGCACGGCTGCGCCGCGCGGCACTTCGTTGCGCGCCGGGCGCTGACCTGGCCGCGGCGAAATGAGCGCGCTGCCGCAGCCGGTGACGGCGGCCGAGCCCCGGCATTTCCTGGATTTGTGCGACTTCGACAGCGCCACGCTGCGCCGTATCCTCGAAATCTCTTCCCTGCTGAAGCGCGGCGGCGGCCCGCGCGCGCCGCTCGCCGGCCGCACGCTGGCCTTGCTGTTCGAAAAGCCCAGCACGCGAACGCGCGTCAGTTTCGAAGTCGCCATGCGCCAGCTTGGCGGCGAAGTCACCGTGCTCACGGACCGCGACATGCAGCTCGGCCGCGGCGAAACGATCGCCGACACCGCGCGCGTGCTGTCCCGCTATGTGGACGCCATCATGCTGCGCACCGATCGCGTGTGGAAGCTGAAGGAACTTGCGGCCCACGCCACGGTTCCGGTCATTAACGGCCTGACCGAGGCCAGCCACCCCTGCCAGCTGATGGCTGATGTGATGACGTTCGAGGAGCATCGGGGCCCGATTGCCGGCGAAACCATCGCCTGGCTCGGCGACGGCAATAACGTCGCGCGCAGCTGGGTCCATGCCGCCGTCCGTTTCGGCTTTCGCCTGCGCATGGCATCGCCGCAATCCTGCCAAATTCCGCTCGAAACGCTGGCGTGGGCGCTGCGCGAAGGCGGTGACGTTTCGATCACGCGCGATCCGGCCGAAGCAGTGCACGGCGCCCGCGCCGTCGTCACCGACTGTTTCGTCAGCATGTCGGATGATCCCGGCCGCAACAGCGCCGCCGAGCTGGCACACTATCGCGCCACCGTAGCGCTGATGCGGCAGGCAGCGCCGGATGCGCTGTTCCTGCATTGCCTGCCCGCGCATCGCGGCGAGGAGGTCGAGGGCGACGTCATCGACGGGCACTGGTCCGTGGTGTTCGACGAGGCCGAAAACCGGTTGCATGCACAGAAGGGCATCCTCGCGTGGGCGCTCGGATTGTTAAGCTGACATTGGATACCCCCCGCATGCTTTCTGAACCCGCCTCGCTCCCCGACGCCGATATCGCCGCGGCCGCCGAGCCCGTGCGCCTGGTAATCTGGGACCTCGATGAAACGTTCTGGCACGGCACGCTGACCGAGGGTGGCATGACGTGGCGTCCCGAAGCGCAACAGGCGGTCGCGGCGCTGGCGCGGCGCGGCATCATCAGCTCGATCTGCTCAAAGAACGACGCCGATCAGGTCGATGCCATTCTGAAGCGTCATGGTGTGCGTGAGCTGTTCGTATTCCCCAGCATTTCGTGGGATCCAAAGGGCCCGCGCCTCGCCCAGTTGATCGAGACGGTGCAGCTGCGGGCACCCAGCGTCCTGTTCATCGATGATAACCCGATGAACCGGGCGGAGGCGCAGCATTTCGTGCCCGGGCTGCAGGTTGCCGACGATACGATCGTGCCGCGCCTGCTCGCCGATCCCCGGCTGCGCGGCAAGGACGATCCGCAAATGACGCGCCTTGCACAATACCAGGTGCTCGAACGGCGCAGCGCGGATCAGCAGGCGGCCGGCACCGATACCGAAGCGTTCCTGCGCGAAAGCGGCATTACGGTCACGATCGAGCACGATCTGCAGCTTCACCTCGATCGCGCCATCGAACTGATCAACCGCACCAACCAGCTCAATTTCACCAAGAAGCGGCTGCCCGAGGATCCGGCGGCGGCGCGTGCCGAGCTATCTACCCTGCTTGCCGAGCACACCGTGCAGGCCGGCCTGCTGCGGGTGCAGGATCGTTACGGCGACTATGGATTCTGCGGCCTCTACATCATGCGCAGCAAACGCAATCTCGGCCGCGTGCTGCTGCACTTTGCATTCTCCTGCCGCATCCTCGGCATGGGCCTGGAATCCTGGCTTTACCAGCGGCTGGAACGTCCTGCGCTGAAGGTCGTCGGCCGCGTGCTGACCGATGTGATCGCCGACCGGCGCCGCATCGATTGGGTGCGCGTCGCGATCGGCGGCAGCACGGAGGCGATCGATCAGGCAGCACCGAAGGTCGCTTACGTGTTCGCGCGCGGCGGTTGCGACATGCGCGCGATCAGCCACTATTTCGGCATGGTGGCGGGCCGCGTGGTCGAGGAATTCGACACCGTGCGCCGCGGCCTGATGCCGCTGGTCTGTCATTCCGCTATCGCCGCGCAGATCATTGCCGCTCATCGCAACGGCAAAGCTGGACTGCCGGCGGATTTCATACGGGATTGCGCCCCGCTCGGCTACCTGCCCGAGGATTTTGTTTCGCTGGCCGTCGCCCCCCCGGCGGCGTCTCCCTCCGTGTGGCTGCTGAGCTTCAATATCGAACAGGCCGCGCCGCTGTTTCGCCACGGCGCCACCGGCTGCCTGATCCCCGTGGTAATCCCGGGTCTGCGGGTAGCGCCATCGCGCATACTGACGGACGATCCAGCGTCGACCGGCGTCTATCCTGCCCTGGTCGCCCAGTTGCGGGCCCATTTCGAGTATGTCGGCATGCCGCCCGACGCCATGTTCAAGGAACATTTGCGCACGTTGTTGGATCAGGCCGGTTCGGGCGTACGGGTATTTATCATGCTGGCCAATTCCAGCGGCATCGATAGCGATGGCGAGGCCTGGGTGGCGGAAGGTCTGCACCACCGCAACGCAATGATCGCCGAGGTGGCAAGCGAATTTCCGGCGGCGGAGTTGCTGCCGCCGCGCGACTTCATGACGGATGCCGAGGCGCGCGCACAGACCAAGCGGCACCATTTCGATCGTATGGTGTATTTTCGTATTTTTCAGCATATTATGGTGGAAGTCGTGGGAAAGTAAGGCCAGGGCTCTGCCCTGGACCCGCCGGGAGGGGAATCGCATTTGGAATTTTCCTGGCATGACATTCGAGTCGGACGCTTCGACCCGAAACGAAAGGCAAATTAACAAAAGTTTTTTGGTTCTTTTTTTCAAAAAAGAACGAGAAAAAGTGCTTCTTTTTGAAAAAAGAAGCAAAAACTTTTGTTAATTGTTCCTTGTTCGCCGACGTCAGTGGGAGCGGTCGAGGGCGGTTTTCTTTCACGCATACCCGGTCTGTTGCGCTTTAGCCCAGCGTCAGCCTTGCCTGTGTGGCCAACCGATCCACGCGCTCGTTCATCTCGTTACCGGAATGCCCGCGCACCCAGATCCACTCCACCCGATGCGGCTTTTCCGCGGCAAGCAGCCGCTGCCATAAATCCATGTTGGCCACGGGATCGCCTGCCGCATTGCGCCAATTGCGCCGCACCCAGCCGGTGTGCCAGCGCGTAATGCCGTTACGAACATATTCGCTATCGGTATAGAGCGCCACACGGCAGGGCCGTTTCAGCGCCTCCAGAGCCGCGGCCGCGGCCGTCAGCTCCATGCGGTTGTTGGTCGTTGCCGGATCGGCGCCCGACAATTCGCGCGCCGTGCCGCGGCAGCGCAGCACCGCCGCCCAGCCGCCCGGCCCGGGATTGGGCTTGCAGCCGCCGTCAGTCCAGATCTCGACCATTTCGGCCGCATCAAAGTCCGTAGCCATGAAAATCCTTCGTTGCGAGATGGAATCGCAGGCGTTTCAGATAGTCCCTGGGATCTTTGCGCGTCACCAGAGCGACTGCCGGCGTGTTCAGCCAAT
>JAATGE010000354.1 GCA_015654825.1 Rhodospirillales bacterium | reverse complement strand
TAAAAGGCGCAGCCCGCAGCCGCGGTCGTGTGCCGATCGAGACTGGCATGGTGGAGACTGGCATGGTGGAGAGTGGCATGGTCGATCCGTTGCGGGAAAAACTCTACATCCAGGATGTCACGTTGCGCGACGGCATGCACGCGATCCGCCACATGTACGGCTTGAATCATGTGCGGGTCATCGCGCGTGCGCTGGATGCCGCGGGGGTGGATGCGATTGAAGTAGCGCACGGGGACGGGCTGAATGGCGGCTCGTTTAATTACGGCTTCGGCGCTCATACCGACTGGGAGTGGCTGGAAGCTGTGGCGGAGGTGCTGCGGCGCGCCGTATTGACCACGCTGCTGCTGCCTGGTGTCGGCACCGTCGAGGAGCTGAAGCGGGCCTACGAAATCGGCGTGCGTTCGGTGCGCATCGCAACGCATTGTTCCGAGGCCGATGTGTCCCGCCAGCATATGGGCGCCGCGCGCGATCTCGGCATGGATGTGGCCGGGTTCCTGATGATGTCGCATATGCTGGAGCCGGAGGCGCTGGCGGCGCAGGCGAAACTGATGGAGTCGTACGGGGCTCAGTGCATTTATGTCGTGGATTCGGGTGGCGCGCTGGACATGGACGGTGTGGCGGCACGGCTCGCCGCGTATGACCGCGTGCTGAAACCGGAAACGCAGCGCGGCATTCATGCACACCAGAACCTGTCGCTGGCGGTCGCGAATTCCATTGTCGGTGTGCAGAACGGTGCGATCCGGGTGGATGCCTCGCTCGCCGGCATGGGGGCCGGCGCGGGCAATGCGCCGCTGGAGGCGTTCATAGCGGCGATTTCGCGCAAGGGCTGGAAGCACGGTTGCAATGTGCACGCGCTGATGGATGCCGCGGACGACCTGGTGCGGCCGCTGCAGGACAGGCCGGTGCGCGTCGATCGGGAAACGCTATCGCTGGGCTACGCGGGCGTGTATTCGAGCTTTCTGCGCCATGCGGAGACGGCTTCCAAATTGTATGGAGTGGATACGCGGGTGATTCTCGAGGAGCTCGGACGCCGGCGGATGGTGGGAGGCCAGGAAGATATGATCGTTGATGTGGCGCTCGATTTGGTGAGAGACAGTAAGGGATAAGGCCAGGGGGCTCTGTCGGCGTGCCGCCGCTGGCGTTAGCGCTGCGCGGCGGGAGTTTGACGCCGAAGGGCCTTGTCTGGTGGGCGACTTTCAGAGAAGGTTACGGATATGTCGGATTACAATCAAAGCCAGTACCGTTTGATGCTGGCGCAATTGGTGGAATTCGAGGAAGGCACACTCAGCCTCAATTCGCTCGTTGCCGATATTCAGGATCCATTCAGAAACCTGGTAGGCGAGGAAGCCGACTGGAAAAAATCATTCATGGATCATTGGGTTGCGCTGGAGCAGATCAGGTCCACGGAAACATTTCGTGGTCACAGAGGCTTTGTTGGTCCGGAGCGGCATGCGGCGTCAGACGCAGTTGCCGCGCTAAAGGCAATGGTACAAGCACGCATCGATGACCCGTTGGACCCCAATTCCCCGATAAGCTGACTTTCTTAAATCAATGGGGTCTGGGGACTTGTCCCCAGCGGGTCCAGGGCAGAGCCCTGGGCTTCCTTGCGCCCTACCCACCCCGCCCCTGCAACAGCAAGGTCTCCTTAGGCGCCAGCAACTGCCGAGGCAGGTAGCTGGAAAACTTGTCCATCTCCGGGATCGACGACCCCGTCTCGAAAAACTTGGTGGCCCCCGCGATGAATTTGCGCCGCAGCAGCTCGGCGCGTTCCTTCTGCAGCAGGTTTTTTTCCTCCAGCGCCGCGATATCGGCCAGCACGCGCAGGTTGCGGGCAGACAGTTCCAGCCGTTCAGCGAAACGTTTTTCTCGATAATAAATCACGTTATCCCACAGATCGAGCAGCAGGCCCTTCACTTTCTCGATCAGGTCGTTCAGGCCGCGGAATTCGAACACCTTGTCCAGCCCTGAATCGCACGAATTGAGCACCAGGTCCGTGGTGGACTGCACGTTCAGTTCCGCGAATGCCTCATAAAGAATCGCCACCGATTCGATCGCGGCGGCGACGCGCGCGGGGCTGGAGAATTTGCCGATTTCCTCGGGCAGAATCAGGATCAGATGCCCCGGGCGGTTGCCGCCGGCGTAGATTTCCGCCTGCAGGGCCCGAATGTCCGGATCGGTATCGCGCTTCAGCAGCGTGATCAGGCTGGGCAGATAGTCCACCGCGAAGCGCAGGCGGTACAGCGGGCGGCCGATCGTGGCGGCCGCATCCGGCGATTTCGTGGCGCCGCCGGCGGCGGCGATGACGACGGACCACCACTCGGCATCGGCAAATTCGCCGACATCGAGCGACTTAATCACCTGGCGTTCGATATTCGTAAAAGTGCTGTTGTACGCGAGCATGAATTTTTGATAGCAGTCCAGCACCTCGGGAATTTTCACTTCCCCGGACTGCCGCGTCAGTTCGCGATAAACACGTTCCACCACGTCCAGCGCGTTGCTGCTGTCGACGACAGCCAGCAGGTTGGCCAGGCCGCGCACGATTTCTGTTCGGAGCATGGGGGGGGCGGCTCGCCTCCGGCGCGCGATCGGTGTGGCTGCGATGGCCCGGGTCGCCCTAGGCAGGGCGGTTTTCGCCGAAAGTGCCGCTCGCGTCCAGCGCCGCCTGCAGCATGTAGGCGGCGGCCATGCGGTCCACCAATTCCGCGCGGCGGGCGCGGCTGAGGTCGGCTTCCCCGATCAGGAAGCGGTTGACCGCGGCGCTGGAGAGGCGTTCGTCCCACAATGCGGCGGGCAGGGCGGTCGCCTCGGACAGGGCGCGGGCCCAGTCGCGGGCACTCTGGGCGGCGGGGCCGAGGGTGCCGTCCATCGACAGCGGCAGGCCGATCACCAGGCCGCCGGCGTCCTGTTTATGCGCCAGGGCCCGGATTTCCGCGGCGTTGACGGCGAGTTTGGCCCTTTTGAGGGCGGCGTGCGGGCTGGCGATCATCAGCGCCACATCGGTGACGGCCACGCCGATGGTTTTTGTGCCCGGGTCCAGACCCAGTAGGCGCTGGCCCGGCTTCAGGGCGGCGCGCAGATCGGGCAGGGTCAGGATCACTGCGGCGAACGCCGGCGGTTGAACAGCTTCATCGCGGCCGTTATCGTCCCGCGCCTTCCGAGGGGCCAGCCCTGCTGGCCGCATATTTGCCCCAGGCCAGTCTCGCTGGCCGCATATTTGCTAGGATTTCTCCCATGTCGCTCGACCCCGCGACCGTCCGGCGCATCGCCCGGCTCGCCCGTATCCGCGTGGAGGATGCGGCCGTGCCGCGCCTGCAAGGCGAGCTGAACAATATTCTGGGGTGGATCGAGCAGTTGAGCGAGGTGGATGTGGAGGGTGTGGCGCCGCTGACCGGCGGGGCGCAAATCGCGCTGCGCATGCGCGGGGATGCAGTGACGGATGGCGGTTATCCGGAACGGATTCTGGCCAATGCGCCGGATCGCGCGGGCGAATTTTTTGCCGTTCCGAAAGTGGTGGAATGATGTTTTCCGATTTGTCCATTGTCGAAGCCGCTTCGGCGCTGCGGCGGCGGGATTTTTCCGCGCGCGAATTGACGCAGGCGCATGTGGATGCGGTGGCGGCGCTGAACCCGCGGCTCAATGCGTTCATTACTGAAACGCCCGAATTGGCGCTGGCGCGGGCGGATGCCGCCGATGCGGCGCTGGCCGCCGGCACGGCCGGACCGCTGGCGGGCATTCCCCTCGCCATCAAGGACCTGTTCTGCACGGAGGGCGTGCGCACCACGGCGGCCAGCCGGATACTGGGCAATTTCATACCGCCGTACGAAAGCACGGTGACGGCGAATTTGCTGCGCGATGGTGCGGTGTTTCTCGGCAAGGCCAACCTTGACGAGTTCGCCATGGGTTCTTCCAATATGACGTCCGCGTTCGGGCCGGTGGCCAATCCTTGGCAGCGCGCCGGCAGCAACGCGGTACTGGTGCCTGGCGGATCTTCCGGCGGGTCGGCGGCCGCGGTCGCGGCGCGCATTGCCATGGGGGCGACGGGAACCGATACGGGTGGATCGATCCGGCAGCCGGCGGCATTCTGCGGCATCGCGGGCATTAAGCCGACCTACGGGCGGTGCAGCCGGTGGGGGATTGTGGCGTTCGCGAGTTCGCTGGACCAGGCAGGCGCGTTCGCACGCACCGTGGGTGATTGCGCGGTATTGCTCGGCAGCATGGCGGGTTTCGATGCAAAAGACAGCACGAGCGTTGAGCGGCCGGTGCCGGATTATCTGGCCGCTACCAAACGTGGCGTGCGCGGCCTGCGTATCGGCGTGCCGCGCGAATACCGCATGGAGGGCATGAATCCGGACGTGGAACGGCTGTGGCAGTCAGGGTTGCAGTGGCTGCGCGATGCTGGCGCCGAGATCGTCGATGTTTCCTTGCCGCATACGAAATATGGGCTCGCGACCTACTATATCGTGGCGCCGGCGGAAGCATCCTCCAACCTGGCGCGCTATGACGGCGTGCGGTTCGGGGTACGTCAGGATGGCGTCGATTTGATCGATCTGTACGAGCGCACGCGCGCCGAAGGCTTTGGCGATGAGGTGAAGCGGCGGATCATGATCGGCACGTATGTTTTGTCGGCCGGGTATTACGATGCGTATTACCTGCGGGCGCAAAAGGTGCGGGCGCTGATCCTGAAGGATTTCTCCGAAGCATTCGCGCGCGTGGATGCGCTGCTGACGCCGACGGCGCCCACCGGCGCCTTCGCGCAGGGCGAAAAGATGGACGATCCAATCGCCATGTATCTGAACGACGTCTTTACCGTGCCGGCCAGCATGGCGGGTGTGCCGGGCATGAGCGTGCCGGCCGGGCTCGATCACCAGGGTTTGCCGCTGGGGCTGCAGGTCATCGGGCGGCCGTTCGATGAGGAGACGGTGTTTGCCGTCTCGCAGGTGATCGAGGATGCAGCGGGATTTTCCGCGGTACCGCAGGTGAGGGCGGGCGCATGACATACACGCTTGAAGGCAGCACGGGCTCCTGGGAGGTTGTGGTCGGGCTGGAGGTGCACGCCCAGGTCATCAGCCAGTCCAAACTGTTTTCGGGGGCCGCGACCGATTTCGGATCGACGCCGAATACGCAGGTCAGTTTCGTCGATGCGGCGTTCCCCGGCATGCTGCCGGTACTGAACGAAGAATGCGTGGCACAGGCGGTACGCACCGGGCTTGGCATCGGCGCGCACATCAATCTGATGAGCCGGTTCGACCGGAAAAACTATTTCTATGCCGACCTGCCGAGCGGCTATCAGATCAGCCAGTTCGAGCATCCGATCGTCGGCGCCGGCGCGATCGAGATCGAGCTTGCCGATGGCAGCACCAAGAAAATCGGCGTCACGCGCCTGCATCTGGAACAGGATGCCGGCAAATCGCTGCATGATCAGCATTCGACGAAGTCCTATATCGATCTGAACCGGTGCGGCGTCGCGCTGATGGAAATCGTCAGCGAGCCCGATATGCGCAGCCCGGAGGAAGCCGGCGCCTATTTGCGCAAGCTGCGGACGGTGCTGCGCTATCTCGGCACTTGCGACGGCAACATGGAGGAGGGCTCCATGCGCGCCGACGTCAACGTCTCGGTGCGCAAACACGGCGAACCGTTCCGCACGCGCTGCGAGGTCAAGAACGTGAACTCGATCCGGTTCGTGCAGCAGGCCGTGGAGGCGGAGGCAAAACGGCAGATCGAGGTATGGGAGGGGGGCGGCACGGTGCTGCAGGAAACCCGCCTCTACGATCCCTCGCGCGGGGAGACCCGCAGCATGCGCAGCAAGGAAGATGCCCACGACTATCGATATTTCCCCGATCCCGATCTGCTACCCCTGGTGCTGGATGAGGCGTGGGTGGAGTCGTTGCGCGCCGAGTTGCCGGAGCTGCCGGACGCCAAGCGAGCCCGCTTCATGCGGGAATACGGCATTCCGTTTTACGATTCAGGCGTACTGGTGGCTGAGCAGGTGATTGCGGATTTCTATGAGTCGGTGGCAACCGGCCGCGACGGCAAGATGGCAGCCAATTGGGTGATCGGCGATTTCTTCGCCGGCCTGAACCGCACGGGTCATAGCATCGAGAACAGTCCGGTTTCTGCGGCGGCACTGGGAAGGCTGCTGGACCTGATGGCGGACAGCACGATCAACGGCCGCATTGCCAAGGACGTGCTGGAAGCGATGATGGATACGGGCGAGGACCCGGCCAGCATCATCGATGCGCGTGGGCTGCGGCAGGTGACCGATACGGGGGCGATCGATCAAGCGGTGGATGCGGTACTTGCGGCGAATCCCGACAAGCTGGCGGAATACAAGGCCGGCAAGGAGAAGCTGTTCGGGTTTTTTGTCGGCCAGGTCATGAAGGCGATGGCGGGCAAGGGCAATCCGGCACTGGTGAATGAGGCACTGAAGAACAAGTTGGGGTAAGGGGGAAGAGAGTGGAGCAAAAGCACGGCCAGGGCTTTGCGCTGAAGCCGCTGGGGACAAGTCCCCAGACGCCAGTTATTAGGATTCGGAACAAATTGAATGGGGTCTGGGGACTTGTCCCCAGCGGGGTCCAGGGGCAGCGCCCCTGGCCTTCTTTCCTATGACTTCTCCCCCGGTCCCCACCCTAGAGCGCAGCATGAAGTTGTTCGGCGCGCTTCTCATTACACTATCGTCGCTGACGCCCGCTTCCTCCGTATTCATCATCGTTCCCGGAATTGTCCGGCAGGCTGGCACCGGCGCGCTGCTGAGCTTTACCGCCGCGGCGCTGGTGAGCCTGCTGATCGCCTATGTATATGCCGAATTGTGCTCGGCGTTTCCGCTCACCGGTGGCGAGTATGCGATCGTCGGCCGCGTGCTCGGCCCGTTTCCGGGCTTCATTGTGCTCGGCGTGAATTTGCTGGTGTTGCTGCTGAACATGTCGGTGGTGGCGCTTGGCATCGGGCCGTATCTGGCACCGGTGATCGGGGACTTTCCGGCATCCTGGGCGGCGCTCATTTCAGTGGTATTCACCACATTGTGCGGCGTGCTGAATATCCGCACCAATGCGCTGATCACCGGTGCATTTCTGGCGTTGGAGGTGCTGGCGCTGGTGATCCTGACGGTGCTGGGCATGGCGCATCCCGCGCGGCCGCTGGCGCCGATGCTGACGCATCCGGTTGTTCTGGCGGGTGGCCACCTGGTGCCGGCCGGCCTTGCCGCGCTCGGTCTTGCTGGTTCCGCCTCAATCTTTGCCAATTATGGTTTCGGGAATGCGATTTTCCTGGGCGAGGAAACGCACGATGCGGCGCGCCAGATCGCGCGCACCGTTCTGCTGGCATTGGTGATCGGTTTCATTACGCAAATCATCCCGCTGGCCGCGGTGCTGACCGGTGCGCGCGACCTGCCGGCGCTGTTCGGCAGCGGCGACGCGATGTTCGGCTATTTCGTTGCCGATCGCGGCGGGCGGCTGCTGAGTCTCGTGATCAGCCTGAGCATCGCCCTGGCCATCATCAACTGCAATATCGCCTTTGTCGTGCTGGTGGCGCGGCTGCTGTTCTCCACCGGGCGGGACAATG
This sequence comes from Rhodospirillales bacterium, assembly GCA_015654825.1. GTDB lineage: Bacteria > Pseudomonadota > Alphaproteobacteria > Acetobacterales > Acetobacteraceae > CAJCIS01. The sequence goes on along the minus strand of JAATGE010000354.1, from coordinate 3,184 downwards.
TGTGGCCTGCGCCGGTGAACCGCGCGCTGCTGAAGATCAGCCCGCGTTTCGGCTCGCCCTGGGTGGCGACGCTCACGTGCGGGTTCCTGGCGGCGTCGCTGTGCTTCGTTCCGCTGGATGCGCTGGTGGTGCTGACGGGCACCACGATCGTCGTGGTGTATGGGGCGCTATGCGTTGCGGCGATCGTCGGGCGGCGTAGCGGGCGCACCGCGCATGCGCGTTACAAGATGCCGCTGCACCCGTGGCCTTCCGTGCTCGGTCTGGCCGGGCTGGCCTACGTTATTTACGCGAACGCGCTGGATCCGGAGATCGGGCAGCCGAGCCTGAAGGCCACGGTCGTGGTGATCGCGGTCTCGGCACTGTATTACCGCCTGGTGCTGCGGCGGCGTGGGGCCTGGGTGCTGCACCAGCCGATGGACCCGGCGGGCCCGATCTGACGTGCGGGCGTTTGACGCGGGCGGTGGGGCTGCCTAGAACGGCGGTGCAAACGCCGTGTTGCACCCCGGCGGAGGGGTGGCCGAGTGGCTGAAGGCGGCGGTTTGCTAAACCGTTGTACGGGGTCAACCCGTACCGTGAGTTCGAATCTCATCCCCTCCGCCAATTTGTCTTGCGCGAACTGCGGTGACGATTTCTTCCGCCAAAATTCCCGCTAATTCGTGCGAATTACGTGCCCCGGACCCACGTTCCGCGCGTTCAATCGCGCCCAAAATGCCCCCCCGATTCACCGGCGCGGGCTGCGCATTTTAAAAATAAGAATCTTTCGCAATTTCCGGAAAAGAAAATACCGAAGCTCCTTGCCTATTGCCATTCACAGCTGGCGGCCCCGGCTGCCAGGTCGCCGACGGTTAGAAATTCCGTTCGAAGATAGTAACCACGTCGCCTGGGGCAAGCTGGCTCTCGCGGTCCAGTCGGCCTTCCACGGTGCGATCGCCGGCGAAGCGAACGACGGATGCGCGGCTTTCCACGGCGCGGGGCGTGAAGCCGCCAGCGAGCGCCACAGCTGTCAGCATTGTCATATGCGGGCGATACGGAAATTGGCCCGGGTGTTGAACTTCGCCCAGCACATAGATCGGCCGGTACGTGGCGACCTCCACGACCACACTCGGATCGGCGATCAGCTTGCGGGCGCGGAGCGCGGTGCTGATTTCGTCAGCCAGCGCATGGGTGGTGAGCCCATCGGCCGGCATCGGCCCCAACAGTGGCAAGGCAATCATGCCGCCATCGTCAATGCTGAACTGACCGGTCAGTGTCTGTTCACCAAACGTTATTACGCGGACCTGATCGCCGTTGCCAAGGCGGTAGCCGCCGCTGGCGGCCGGGGTTTGCAGATTCGGCAGGTTAGCACCGGGCTCGCAAGATGAAATCATCAGCGCGAGGGTCGCGACCATGTATCTGACCGGGTTGCGTGATCTGCGCACGAAACGTTGCTCCTGGCAGGGGCAGCTTGGTTTGCCGACGCAAAAAAGACCACGCGGCGCGAACACGCGCAAGGCATGGCACCGGCTGAGAATCTGGACTCCGCAACCGGCCGGTGGCATCCTGCGTATGTTACAACCATACCGACGCTGTCATGCGAGCATTAGCCAGTACCCCTTGCCCGGCTTCATGGGTCTGTTAGACGTCCGCCGGCGTGCGCCACTGCCGGCGCGCTGCTGGGGCTTCCCCGTATGTCGCGTTTTGGTTGTATCGCTGATGGCGTTCAGTCATGGTGAGGCAGGCGCACAGGTTCTGGACCGATATTTTCCGGCCAATGTGCCAGCCTACCAGGACTGGTTCGCCAGCCTTGACACGCTGCAGATTGACAAGGCGTACCAGCCGCCTGGGGTGCACGCCGCAAGCTTCCTAATTCGCCCCTCAATTGCCGAAGCTGTTGGCTATGACAGCAATCCGAACGGTAATGTGGCCGCGCGGGGGAGCCCGGCATTGGTGACCAGCGGTGCGGTTTCAGTCGATTCTGATTGGTCACGTAACGGTATCAATGTTGCGGTTTCGGCGGACGATACGCGCTATGTTGACGATCCCCGCCTATCTCATACGACCTGGACCGCTGCCGCCGGCGGCGTTGTGGACTATGCCGACAGCGAAATCCGTGCCGGATATGATCACCTCAATACGGTATCGTTACCGACGGATTTCGGCGCCTTTGGCTTGGCGACGCCAATTGTCAATCAGCTGGACGATGTTCGGCTGAGCGGCACGATCGGCCCCGGGCCGCTTATTCTGGTGCCGGCGCTGGTGCTGCAGCGTTACCGGTTTTCCACTCTGTCCGGGTCGAATGAAGACGTCCCCGGGCTGCCGGGGCGCGACGCCATTACGGGATCGCTGACTGGAGGTTACGAGTTCGCCGGCGGCCATAACGCGATCGTGATCGTCAGCGACAGCGACGTGACATATGATTCCGGTGGGCCGGGGCGGCGGATCGCAGACTACAACGATGCATCGGTACTGGCAGGCATCGAATACCGACAATCCGCGGTTTTTGTATATCGCGCTTTGGCCGGCTATGAGGTCAGGCTGCCCTATGGCACCGGGCTTGACGTCGCAACGCTGACCGCGCCGGCAGCGGAACTGGACTTGATTTGGCAGCCGACCAGACTGGTGACGCTGACCGGCCGGGTCAGCCAGAGCCTGCAGGACGAGCCGACCGATATTGCCCAGGGCCTGACGCAGACCGGTACGCAGCTGACGCTGGATTATGCGTTTCGCCGCAACGTGCTGCTGGACACCTCCGTGGGTTACCTGTGCGCCACCTATCCGATGGGTGGACGGACACAGTCAGAGTTTTCAGCGCATGCCGCAGCGGACTGGCGTTTGACACGCAATCTGGTTCTGTCGGCGCGCTACGATTTCACCAAGGCCAGCGACAATACCATGGCGGCGCTACGCTTCACCCGCAACTTGATATTGGTGCAGGTCAAATTTCAGCTGTAATCAACCGCCATAAAATCCAGGGCCCTGCCCCATAAGCGCGAAAATCATGATTACAAAACGAAGTCGATGAGTTGAGTTTAGTGGCTTCGCCGACCAGGGGCTCTGCCCCCTGGTCCCCCGACGGCGTGCCGCCGCTTGCGTTAGCGCTGCGCGGCGGGAGTCGTCTGTACGATCTAGCGAGACATTGGATTAGCGGCGCGCTCGCAGCCGATGCAGGCTCGGAACAGATAAAATGGGGTCTGGCGCCGACTGG
>JAATGE010000582.1 GCA_015654825.1 Rhodospirillales bacterium | reverse complement strand
GATTGGAGTTTTCGGTGCCGGAACCGGCCTCGGCGGTGATCCTGATCGTCGGCCTTACCGTGGTCTCCGTCATCCGGCGCCGACGGCGGCGGCGGCGCGCGGGATAGCGTGGCCGGGGCGAGCGGCCGGGTTGCGGCCTGTTTCGCCCCGGGGCGCTCGGTGTATCCTGGGGCCCTGGCTTCCCGCCCGCCCTGGCCGCGGGGCCAAGGCAAGGTTTGATGGCAGCCTCCGATTTCGACGCGGATTCGTTCCCTGAGTTCCTGTATCTGGACGCGTTCCGCGATGTGCGCGATGCGGTCGCGGCGGGGATTTTTGCCAGCGGCTTCGAGCATTATATCGAGTACGGTCGCGCCGAGATCGAAACGGGTCAGCGACCGAGCCCGTTTTCCGGCGGCCGGCTGGATATGCTGCGCTCCGTGCTGCCGCCGACCGACCCGAACGCGCCGGTGCCGCCCTCGCCGCCACCGGCGATGTTCACTGCATCCCCGGACGCGCCACCCTATGTGCCGCCCCCGCCGCCGGCGCTTGCCTACCCGACCGAGGATCAGCTGTTCGATGAGGCGCTGTATCTCGCGCTCAATCCGGATGTCGCGGCGCAGGTAGAAGAGGGTGCGGTTCGCGACGGGCGCACGCATTGGCGGCTTGCGGGACGCGCCGAAACCGCACAGGGGCTGCGCCCCAGCATCGTCGAGGATGCGCGGTATGCCGGCCTGAAGCCGGCGGAGCCGCCGCCGCCCGAGATGTCCGGCTTCGATGCCGAAACGTATTTCCTGCTCTATCCGGACGTCGTGAAAGCGCTTGGCAGCGACCCGGAGGCGGCGCGCGCGCACTGGCTGGAGCATGGGCGCATGGAGGGCCGCGCCGGGCCGGGTGTGGCACCGTATCGTTCCTGGCAGGTACGCGCGCAGGCGGTGCTCGCGAAACCGTTCGGGGTGAACGTGTTTGGCCCGTTTGCCGCGACCAGCGGCCTTGGCACCGCGGCGCGCGGCATATTGCGCGCGCTGCGCGCGACCGGGGTGCCGGTGGAATTGCATCCGTTCGATGTCAGCCGTGCCAAGCCGCGCATTCTGCCCGCCGAGTACGGGCGGACGCCCACGTACCGGGTCAACCTGCTGCTGGCGAACGCCGACCAGATGGCGCGGCTGACGGCACTCTATCCGCCCGGCACTTTCGACGATGCTTACAACATCGCTGTGTGGGCCTGGGAACTTCTGGCGTTTCGGGCCGACTGGTTTGCCGCGTTCGGGCCGGTGGACGAGATCTGGACGAACAGCGATTTCGAGATGGAGAGCATCGGCGCCGTCAGCCCGGTGCCGCTGACCAAGATCCGGCTGCCGGTGGAGGCGCTCTGGACGGACCCCGGACGCGGGCGCGACGTATTCGGCATACCGCGGGATCGTTTCATCTTCATGGTGGCGTTCGATGTCGGCAGCACCAGCGCGCGCAAGAATCCGCGCATGGTGGTGGATGCGTTCCGTGCCGCCTTTGCCGCGAACGAAAACGTGTTCCTGGTGCTGAAATTCCATTCCACCGCCGTGGAGCCGGCGATCACCAGGCAACTGACGCAGGCGTTGCGCGGCGCCGACAATGTGCTGGTGATTTCCGATCTGCTGACCGATGGGGACATGGCATTGCTGCGCGCGGCGTGCGACTGCTTTGTCAGCGCGCATCGCAGCGAGGGTTTTGGGCTCAACATCGCCGAATTCATGGCGTTGGGAAAGCCGGTGATTGCCACTGCGTATTCCGGCAATCTTGAGTTTTTCGACAGCACGGTCGGCTATCCGATCGCGCATCGGCTGACGGAAGTGAAGGCGCAGGCCGGCCCCTACATGCCGTTTTCGGTGTGGGCGGAACCGGATGCGACCAGCCTCGTGCGGCAATTTCGTGCGGTGTATGAAAACCAGGCCGAGGCCTGGGCACGCGGGGCCGCCGGGGCGCGGCGTATCCGCGATGATTTTTCTCCCGAGCGGATCGGGCAGGAAATCCGCCGCCGCATTCACGTCGCCGGCCTGGCATCCGATTCGGGGCCGTATCTGGGGTGGATCGGACGCACCCGCGGCATCGCCGGGCCGGCGCCGCTGGCGGCGATGGCACCGGCGCAGCGCGAGGCGATTGCGGCACTCGGTACCGGCCGGCCGCTGATCAGCCTGATTGTGCCGGTGTTCAATGTGGCACCGGCCTGGCTCGAGATCTGCGTGCTGAGTGTGCTGCGCCAGAGCTACCCGTTCTGGGAGCTTTGCCTGTGCGACGACGCCAGTACCGACGAGGGAACGCGCTCGGTTCTGGCCCGCCTGCAGGGGATGGATCCGCGCATCCGGATCCGGCGGCTGCGGCAGAATCTGGGCATCAGCGGCGCCAGCAACATGGCGGCCGAAATGGCGACCGGCGAATTCATTGCCATGCTGGACAACGACGATGCACTGGCGCCGGACGCGCTGCTGGAAGTTGCGCGCGCGCTCTGCGCCGACCCCGAGATCGACGTGATCTACAGCGATGAGGACAAGATCGACGGGCATGGGCGGCTGATCGATACGTATTACAAGCCGGATTTCTCGCCGGAGCACCTCGAATCCGTCATGTACGTGCTGCACATGCTGGTGGTGCGCAAGCGGCTGTTCCTGCAACTGGGCGGGTTCCGCCCGGCTTTCGACGGCGCGCAGGATTACGACCTGATGCTGCGGCTGTCACGCGAAACACAAAAAGTGGGGCATATTCAGAAGGCGCTGTATCACTGGCGCGCGGTGCCCGGCTCCGCCGCCGCGGTTGTCGATGCGAAACCCTACGCGCTGCAGGCCGGCTTTCGCGCATTGGCGGAGCATGTTCAGGCGCGCTACGGCGATCATGCGTGGGTGGAGGACGGGTTGCTGCCGGGCACGTTCCGCGTGCGGCGCAAGGTTTCAGGGCAGTCGCGCGTTTCCGTGCTGATACTGACGAACAACGGGTCGCTGGAGCTGCCGGGGCGGGGGCGGTTTCAGATGGTGGATAACCTGGTGGACAGTATTCTGCGCCGCACCGCGCATCGGAATTTCGAGATCGTTGTCGTCGACAACAGCAAGCTTTCCGAGGCGCAAAAGGCGCGGTTCGCGGCGCTGGGCGTGCGGGTGGAGAATTATCCCGGCAAGGTTGTTCCGTTCAACTATGCCGCCAAGGCGAATTTCGCCATCCGCATTTGCCGCACCGAAAACCTGGTTATTCTGAACGACGACATGGAGGTCATTGACGAGAACTGGCTCACCAGCCTGCTGGAGCTGAGCCAGGAGCCGGAGATCGGGGCGGTCGGCGGGCGCCTGCTGCACGCGGATGGATCCATTCAGCATGTTGGGTGCGCAATCGGCATATGTGGCGGCAGCGCGCATCTTTATCACTCGTTTCCCGGCGACTTTGTGGGTTATAATGGGTTTACCCACCTGATACGCAATTACTCGGCTGTTACCGGCGCGTGTTTCGCGACGCGTAAAAGCGTGCTTGCGCAAGTCGGCGGCTTCGATGAGTCGTTCGCGGTGGATTTCAACGACACGGATCTGTGCTTGCGAATTCTGGAGGCCGGCTACAGGATTGTTTACACGCCGTATTGCCAGCTGTTCCATTTCGAGGGTGCCAGCGCGCAGCGCACCAGGCAGAACGCCGACGAACATCGGCGGTTCGTGACGAAGTGGGCGCGCTATATGAAGAACGATCCGTATTTCAATCCGAATTTTGCGCGGGATCGGTTTGATTTTACGGTCCTGAGGTAGGAAGGCCAAGCTTCGTCGTTCCCCCCCATGAATGGGGTCTGGGGCCTACCGGCCTCATCGTGGTCAGGGCAGAGCCCTGGCCTTTCTCCCCTTCCTTGAGCCTGGTCGTTTACAATCCGGACGGAATCGCACCAGGCGCGAACAGGTCGCTCAGGTCCGGCATGTTGGCGGCATCGCCCAGGAACTGCGTGCCGACATGGAAAATCTCCTGCATCGTCCGCAGATCG
>JAATGE010000461.1 GCA_015654825.1 Rhodospirillales bacterium | reverse complement strand
GGGTTTCCAGAAAGTGGTTGTTCTACATGCCCTCGCCCCTGCCGGATCGGAGCCACCTTTCCTGGTGGCGCAGACCGCGGTGCTGGTCGCGTTCGTGGTGCTGGGCTACCTCGCGGTGCGGCGGTTCCATCAGGCGGCCGTTTGAAACTGGCTGCCCTCACCCTCCCAGCGCATAGGGGCGCTGGGCCCCTCCCTCTCCCGCGAAGAGCGGGCGAGGGGTGTGGGTGCGGCAGGCGCTTAGGCTGGTAGAAGGGCCTGGGCTTGCTCCATTTCGCGGATAAAACTGCGGGCGGAAGCTACCGGATCGGCGGCCTCGATGATCGGGCGGCCTGCCACCAGGTAGTCGGCGCCGTTGCGGATCGCGTCGCCCGGTGTTGCCGACCTTTTGTGGTCGTTCAGGCTGCCCTGGGACTGGCGGATGCCGGGCGTCGTGATCAGCAGGCCCGGGGCGCCGGCGAGGCGGCGGATGGTGTCCGGGTGGTCGTCGGCGGAGGCAATGATGCCGTCGCAGCCGCAGGCCGCGGCGCGGGCGGCGCGCATGCGCACCAGGTCGCGCGCGCCGACGTGGAAGCCCATGCCGTGCAGCGCCGCGTCGTCCAGGCTGGTCAGCACGGTTACCGCGAACAGTTTGAGATCAGAATCGCCGCGGCCGGCGACCGCGGCGCGCATGATCGCGTCGTCGCCGTGCACGGTGAGGAAACTGACACCGCGGCGCGCGACGGCGGCGACGCCCTGCTGCACCGTCTGCGGAATGTCGTACATCTTGGCGTCGAGAAAGACCTTGTTGCCGCGGCCGAGCAGAGTGTCGATCAGGCGATCCGCACCTGGCGTGAACAGCAGCCAAAGCCCGATCTTGAAGAACGATACGACCCCGTCGAGCCGGTCCGCCATCGCCGCCGCGGCGGCGATGCTTTCGACATCGAGAGCCACGATCAGCCGCGCCGCCATGTCGGCCGGCAGGTTTCGGTTCGATCCCGTCATCGGAAATTCCGCATCGTTGGGTGGTGCCATGATCCGGCTCGCGTCGGCTGCGCCGCACGCGGCGGTAGGAGCGCTTGCCATGGGTCGTCAAGTGATATCACACGGCGCCCAGGGATTGCGCGGGTCGGCGGCGGCCCAACCTATGCGTCTCCGATGGAAAGGCACACGCCATGACGCAGGAAGAACTGACCAAGTGGGCGTTGGCCAATGGCTGGCAGATGATCGCCGGCTGCCCGAGCCTGACCAAGCCGTCGTCGCCGAAGGAGGCGATCGTGCGCATGGCGCTGAAGGCGACCGTGGTGAACCTGGAGGTGAAGAAGCCGGCGGGGAAATGGGAGAAGGTCTCCGGCGCTGCCTATGCCAATGTCGAGGCGGACGAGGAGACGGGGCTGCCGCGCGGGCTTGGGCTGGATACCATTCCAGGATTTACCATGCTGATGCGCGACAATAAGGACCGGCAGGTTTTCGCCAAGATGAAGTGATGGCTTCGGCGGCGTGCCGCCGCTGTCGTATGCGCTGCGCGGCGGGCGGGCGCTGCACGGAGCTCGGGGCCGTGATTGGCTCGATATCCATGTCCGACGTGGAACCAACAAAATTGGGGTTTAGCGCCTAAGGCCCCAACGGGGTCCAGGGGCAGAGCCCCTGGCCTTCTTCACTGCACAAAAATCCGCACAACCTTAGCCTTAACCTCCGGATCCGCACGCACCGCCAGCTCGATCTGGCCCTGGTCGGCGCCGTCGGTCACGATCGCCTCGGCGACTTCGCGCCCGGTGCCGGCGGCCGCCTGAAGCGCGGCGGCCTGCGCGTCGGCGTTGCCCTCCAGCGGCACCAGCGTCTGCACCGAAAACAGCACGTTGGGTTTGGCGGTCAGCGCGCGCGTTACCGAGGCGGCCAGCTCGTGCGCGTAGGCGGGGTCGCCGTTGGCGTAGCTGATCGTCAGCAGCGCGCCCGGGCCGGCGGCAGCCGGCGCGGCGGCTTTTTTCACCACCGGCGGCTTGCCCGCCTCCGGGTTGAAGTCGCGCTGGTCGATCAGGTGGCAGGCCCCGAGGCCGGCCAGCAGCAGCGGCAACGGGATCCACGAAATGCGCTTCATCGGCGGCAACCAAGCAGACGGCACGGCACCGGGCAAGGCGGCTGCGCCGGCCACTGACGGCGGACGGCCGATTATGGCAAGGGGTCGGGAATATGACGGACCTTTCCCCGCTCGCGTTCCTGCTCGGCCATCATTTACGGTATGATGATGCGGATCCGCTGTGGCCGGATCGGGACCGCCTGGTGGTGTGCGGCGACGCGGCCGCGATCGACGGGCCGCCCGGCCTGGCGTTCGGGGCGGCGCTCGGCATGGCGATGGCGGAGCGGCTGCTGGCGGCGCGGTTCGGGCGGTCGCTGGTCGACCACCGGACCTGGCTGATTGCCGATGCGGCCGAGCTTGCCTCCGGCACGGCGCATGAGGCGGCGGCGATTGCCGGCGCGCTGCAGCTTGGCCGGCTTGCCGTGCTCGCGACCGTGCCGGCGTCCGAGGCGGCCTCGCTGGCGCGGTTTTCGGCGCTTGGCTGGAATGTGCGCCGGCCGGATACGCGCGAGCAGAAGAGCGTGGATGGCGCGGTCTCCGCTGCGGTACGGTCGCAGAAACCGACGCTGATTGCGTGCATCGGCAGCGTGCGGGTGGCGCCGCAAACCGATCCGGACGCGGCCGCGCATGGCGCCGGCGCGCGGCGGGCCTGGTTGAAGCGGCTGCGCCGCCATGCCCAGGCCGAACTGTTCAAGAACGCGATCGCCGGGCGGTTCGCGGGGGCCTGGCCGC